>JBIIIE010000066.1:0-10634 GCA_044235135.1 Roseomonas sp.
GAGCTTTTATACAGCGATCATTTCTCCCTGCTGGTGGCGGTGGTGCTTTCGGCGCAAACCACGGATGCGGCGGTGAATAAATGCACGCCCGCGCTATTTGCCGCTGCCCCAACCCCCGTCGCCATGGCGGCACTCGGCGCGGAAGGCATTGGTCCCTTCATCCGGCGCATCGGGCTGTGGCAGGCCAAAGCGCGCAATCTGGCGGCTTTGGCGGCGCAGCTTGTGGAACGCCATGGCGGGCAGGTGCCGAATGACCGAGCCGCCCTGGAAGCCCTGCCCGGTGTAGGGCGCAAGACCGCCAATGTCGTGCTGAATGTGGCCTTTGGGCAGAATACCATGGCGGTGGATACGCATATCTTCCGCCTGGGGAACCGCACCGGCTTGGCGCCGGGCAAGACCACGCGCGCGGTGGAAGAGGGGCTTATGAAGCGCTGCCCGCCGGAATTGCTGCGCGATGCGCATCACTGGCTGATCCTGCATGGGCGCTATATCTGCAAGGCGCGGGCGCCGGAATGCTGGCGTTGCCCGGCGCGGGGGTTTTGCAATTACCGGGATAAGGTGCTGGCGCCGCCAGCCTAGGCTTCGCCTTACCTTGCCGCCTCAGCGCCGGCGTTCCATTCTGCGCGCCATCTTGGAAGGAAGGCCCCATGGAAGCGCCCGTACTTGTTGAAATCACCGATGATATCGCGCTGGTGACGCTGAACCGGCCCGAATCGCGCAATCCGCTCGATCCTGAAACTCAGGATGGGCTGATCGCGACTTTCATGAAGCTGGATGCGGAAGCCAAGGCGCGGGTTGCGATCCTGACGGGTGCGGGCAGCGCCTTTTGCGCCGGTGGCAATGTGCGCCGCATGGGTGAAGCTGCGAGTGGTTCAACGGAACGCACGCCGGCCCAGGCGCGTGGCTATTACCGCCATGGCATTCAGCGCCTGCCGCGCATGTTTGAACAATTGGAAATCCCTGTGATTGCGGCGGTGAATGGCCCGGCCATGGGGGCGGGCTGCGATCTGGCCTGCATGTGTGATTTGCGCATCGCGGGACAATCCGCGCGCTTCGCCGAAAGCTTCGTGAAGCTTGGCATCATCCCTGGCGATGGCGGCGCCTGGCTGCTGCCGCGCGTGGTGGGCTTTGCCAAGGCGGCTGAAATGTCGCTGACGGGCGATGCGCTGTCTGCCGATCAGGCGCTGGCTTATGGGCTGGTGTCCCAGGTGGTGCCGGATGCAGAATTGCTGGATGCGGCACGCGCGCTGGCGCGGCGTATCGCTGCCAATCCGCCGCAGGCCGTACGCATGGCACGGCGCCTGTTGCGGGAAGCCTGGAACAACCGGCTTGATTCGGTGCTTGAAATGTCTTCCGCGATGCAAGCCGTGGCGCATACCACGGATGACCACAAGGAAGCGCTGGCGGCGATGCGTGAAAAGCGCAAACCGAATTTCACGGGGCACTGAGCATTTTCAAGCCAAGCGGTAACGCTTGGCGACTCGGAAAATGCGATCAGATGATGCGAGCATTTTCAAGCCAAGCGGTAACGCTTGGCGACTCGGAAAATGCGATCAGATGATGCGAGCATTTTCAAGCCAAGCGGTAACGCTTGGCTGCCCGGAAAATGCGATCAGATGATGCGAGCATCTTCAAGCCAAGCGGTAACGCTTGGCTGCCCGGAAAATGCGATCAGATGGTGCGAGCATTTTCAAGCCAAGCGGTAACGCTTGGCTGCCCGGAAAATGCGATCAGATGGTGCGAGCATTTTCAAGCCAAGCGGTAACGCTTGGCTGCCTGGGAAATGCGATCAGATGATGCGAGCATTTTCAAGCCAAGCGGCAAGGCTTGGCTGCCTGGGAAATGCGATCAGATGATGCGAGCATTTTCAAGCCAAGCGGCAAGGCTTGGCTGTTCGGAAGATGCGATCAAAAGAAAAATTGGCGCCGCTTGGCCGCGTGCTGGCGAAGTTAGGTGGCGCTGATCAGCAACCTATTCGTCTTTTCCAGCGCTGCCACCAGCGCCTGAAATTCGCGGGCAAAGACTTCCCGCGCCGTGCCATGTTGCGCCAGATCATCGGCGATATCGCCAATGCTGCGCTTGCCATCAATGCGCGCGAGAATCGCTCCCGCTAGCCGAGGCAACGGCACCGGCACGGTCAGGCCATCAAAGGTAACGCGCAACACGCCATCACGCGGCAGGCTTGCTGCCAGTTTCGCGCCATCCAATTCGCGCAGACACGGCACGGCGGCGGAATCATCCCAGGGCGCGCTGATCGCGGGCGCATCGGCCCGCACGCAATAGGCGATATGCACGCCCATATTGCCAGTAATGGCTTCCGCAAGCGCGGCGCGTTGCGCCATATCCATCGCTTCGATGCGTGGGCGCAGCTTCGGATCGGACAAATAGGAAAGCGGATCGTAGCGCAAAGGCTCCACCAGGCACACCATGCGCAAACCCGCCGCGGCAATCAGCGCATTGAAGGCCGGCACGGTGAAGGAGACATCGCGTGGGTTCAAAAGCAAATCATAAAGCCCGGCATCGCCGCCCTTTTCGTGATCCGTGATCCAGGGGTTGCGCTTCAGCCAGGCTGTTTCCGGCATTTGCCGCCATAGCCGCTTCGCCACTTCAACCCGCGCTGCCGGCGCTTCATCGGGCGGCGCCAGCAAGCGCAGCGCATCCTGCGCCATATAAACGCCGGTGCGGCCATGCGGGGCATAGACCATCAGCCCCAAGCCACCCCCCGGCGCCAAGACGGAAATCAGCGCCTTCAGCCCTTCCAGCGGGTCCGGCAAATGATGCAGCACGCCGCAGCAATCAATGTAATCGAAAGGCCCAAGCCCGCTGCCCGGCAAATCAAGCAACGAACCCTCCTGAAACACCACATTGCCCAGCTTGCGCGCCGCCACGCGCGCTTCCGCCACGCGCCGCGCCGCCGCGGAGCGATCCAGCCAGGTGACATCGCCCGCGCGCCCGGCATTTGTCATTTGCTGCGCGAGCATCACGGTCGCGTCCCCGCTGCCCCCACCCGCAACCAGGGTGCGAAGGGGCTGGGAAGCCGGGCGGCGGGCGCCGAAAATCCAGTGATCCACCTCCCGCAAATGGCTCGGGCTGCCGATGATCAGGCGCTTGGCCTCATCCCGAGGATCGCGTTCCGGATAGGGATAGGCATCATATTGCGCGGCAAGCGCGGCATCGGCGGCGTCTTTCATGGCGCCTATCTACCAAGACCTGCGAAAGCGGAAACCCTTGGCTGAAAGGTTGCCCGACCCCGCAGGGCTGCGTATCTAGGGGCCATGCCCTGCCTGATTCGTCTTTTGCCGCTTTGCCTCACGCTGCTTGCCCTGCCCGCAGCGGCGCAACCTGGCCCACGCCAGCTTGGCACCTTCCGGGATTGGACAGCGGCGACCTATCAGGAAAACGGTCAGAAGATCTGCTACGCTTTCACCCGCGCCAGCAAGGCCGAACCGAACCGCCAGGGGGTGGTGCTGACGGTCACGCATCGTCCCGGTGGGCGCGATGCGGTGGCGATTTCGGCGGGCTATGCCTATCCCCGCAACGCGGAAGTGATGGTCGCGATCGGCCAGACCAATTTGCGCTTCTACACGGGTGGCAATTCCGCCTTTGCGCGTGATGGCGCGGCGACGGTCGCGGCCATGCGCGGCGGTAGCCGAGCAACAGCGCGCGGCCCCGGCGCTGGCGGTCGCGGCACGGCGAATGACCAATTCAGCCTGGCCGGTTTTTCCGCCGCCCATGACGCGATTTCGCGTGAATGCCCGGCGCGGCGATGAACAGTGCTGTTCTTGATCTGAACGAAGCCGAACGCGCGCGGATATTGGCCAAGGCCGCGGCCTTCGCGCCGCCGCCCGCGACGCTGCCTGATGGCAGGCGCGATCTGGTTGGCCTTTCGCGTGAGGAACTCACCGCTGAGATGGTAGCACTTGGCGAAAAGCCCTTTCGCGCCAAACAGCTTTGGCATTGGATCTATCATCAGGGTGAGACCGATTTCGCCCGCATGAATACCATCGCCAGACCGATGCAGATGAAACTTGCTGAACGCTTCGTGGTGGGCCGGCCGGAAGTGGCGACGCAGCAGGATAGCGCGGATGGCACGCGCAAATGGCTGTTTCGTTTTCGTGATCAGCAGCAGGTGGAAACGGTCTATATCCCCTCAGCCGATGAGGATCGTGGCGCGGTCTGCATTTCAACGCAAGTTGGTTGCACGCTGTCCTGCCGTTTTTGCCATACCGGCACGCAGGCCTTGGTGCGCAATCTGGGCGCGGCGGAAATCGTCGGCCAATTCATCGCCGCGCGGGATTCCTACGGCGAATGGCCAAGCCCCAAGGATGGGGTGCCGCGCCATCTTTCCAATATTGTCGTCATGGGCATGGGTGAGCCGCTCTATAATTACGAGAATGTCGCCAAGGCGCTGAAGATCGTGATGGATCATGAAGGCATTGGGCTTTCGCGCCGGCGCATCACGCTTTCCACTTCTGGCGTTGTGCCGATGATGGATCGTTGCGGGGCTGAGCTTGGCGTGGGCCTCGCGGTTTCCTTGCATGCGGTCACGGATGAATTGCGTGATGAGATCGTGCCGCTCAATCGCAAATACCCGATTGCGGAACTGCTGGCCGCCTGTCGGCGCTATCCCGGCGCATCCAATGCGCGGCGCATCACGTTTGAATATGTCATGCTGCGCGGCGTGAATGACAGTGAGGCCGAGGCGCGCGAATTGGTGCGGTTGATCAGCGGCATGCCGGCGAAGGTGAATCTGATCCCCTTCAACCCCTGGCCCGGCAGCCCGTATAAAACCAGCACATCGGAAGCGATTCATCGCTTTGCCGATATTCTGAATGATGCGGGCTATGCCAGCCCCATTCGCCGCCCGCGCGGGCGGGATATTCTGGCCGCTTGCGGACAGCTAAAGACAGAAAGCGAAAGAAAGCGGAAGGCTGCGGAATAACGCCTGCTTCGCATGTTTAACGAAGCAAGCGGTTAATCCTTCAGAGCCATCAAGCCATGGCGCGATCCGGCAATGCGGATCACGCCATCACGACAGTATCAGGCGGCTTGCATGCCTGAAGCGCTGACCGCTGGCTTGGCGCTGCCGCCCCAAAACTCCCCACGGTCATTCTGTTCACGCAGAACATAGCCGCGGCCCCAAACGGTACCGATCAGGTCAGCGCCGCCCGCGACAGCCAGCTTCTTGCGGAGCTTGCAGATGAAGACATCAATGATCTTCACTTCAGGCTCATCAATGCCGCCATAGAGGTGGTTCAGGAAGACTTCCTTGGTCAGCACAACACCCTTGCGGAGCGCGAGCAGTTCCAGAATGGCGTATTCCTTGCCGGTCAGATGCACGGCATTGCCACCAACGGCGACTTCGCGCGACCCGATATTGAGTTGCAGCGGGCCAACCTGCAGAGTCGGCTGGCTGAAGCCCTTCGCGCGGCGCACAATGGCCTGGATACGCGCGACCAGTTCCTGCTGGTCGAAAGGCTTGGTGATGAAATCATCGGCGCCCATGCCGAAGACCTTCACCTTGGTTTGCGGGCGGCTGACGCCCGACAGGATCAGCACCGGCGTTTCAACGCGACCAGCGCGCAGACGACGCACGACTTCACCGCCATCCAAATCCGGCAGCATCAGATCCAATACGATGATGTCATAATCATAGAGTTTGGCGAGTTCGAGGGCTTCTTCCCCCGTATCCGCTGTTTCCACAATCATGGAGGCGTGACGAAGCATTAACGAAATGCCGCGCGCCGTTGTAGGATCATCCTCGACTAGCAGAACACGCATTGATCGCTCCTTTTGACCGACAGGTGAGAGATTACAGAAACTCGCGGGAAATTGAAACAGGAAATTTCAGTCCCTCGCGTCTCATGAAGGATATTCGTCCAAAAAAGTAAATTTCTTGATAAAGAAATATACTTAAACTGAGTTTTTCGACAGATTTTTACGACCATTGGTCATTTCTCCTCTAACAAACGCTTACCAAAAGATGAATCGCGGCTAAAAATTCATCCGGTGACTCGCGTGGCAGGAAGTGTCCGGATGTCGGAACAACCTTGCGCGCCAAAAGCCGCGCGAAGTGCCGGGCGCAGCCGGCGCTATTCTCCGGCGGGTCCACGCCATCCTCGGCCCCGTGCAAAACCAGGCTCGGCACGGTGATCATGGGGCGGGTGGCCAGGCGGGCTTCTATCGCCGCATAGGCAGGGTCGCCCGCTACGGCGCGGTGGCGATGGCGATAGGAATGGACGGCAACCGCCACGAAATCAGGATTGTCGAAGCTGGCCGCCGTTTTGGCGTAGCTTTCGGCAGAGAAGCCCATATTGGGCGACCACATGCGCCACAGCAGCTCACAAAGGCTATGCCCATTCTGGGCCAAGCCCGCCGCGCCCCTGTCTGTTTGCAGATACCATTGATACCAATGGCGCGCTTCCTGCGCTGGCGCGGCGGGGCGGATACTCCCCGCAATGTCTTGAATATTATAGCCATTTGCGGAAACCAGGCCGATCACCCGCTCAGGCCAAAGGGCCGAGACCACACAGGCTGCCCGCCCGCCCCAATCATACCCGGCCAGGATTGCCTTCGGGATCGCCAGCGCATCCATCAGCGCCAGCAAATCCGCCCCAAGGGCCGCCTGTTCGCCGGAACGCGGTGTTGCCTGATCCAGAAACCGGGTCGGGCCATAGCTGCGCAGATAAGGCACCAGCACGCGGAAGCCTTGGGCGGCGAGCGCGGGCGCCACACCATCCCAGGCGCGCGCGTCATCGGGGAAGCCATGCAGCAGGATGGCAACAGGCCCGGATTCGGGGCCGTGCATTTCCACCGCCATGTCCAATACCCCAGCCTTGACCATCCTGAGTTCCATCGTCCAACCGTTCTCCCTCGGTTGACGCATTCTTTATCGGGAGCATTAACCAAAAGGTTAACGCGCAGTTCGGAGAACCCGTTAAATCGAAAATTATTTGCAACCCCAGGATGCTGGGCCGGGGCGCGGCTTCACCCAAAAGCTGCGCCGGCCAGCGTGATTGCTAACCCCAGCCGGTAAATTTAATTTATTTGAATCAGTATTTTAGTAAAAAGCCGCGCTCAGACCGGCAGCGGATATTGGTCCAGATAGGGCTGGTATTCCGGCTCAACCTCAATCGCCAGGGATGAAAGTGCCCGCACCACCGCACAGTAAAAGGAAATGGTCAGCACCAGATCCACCATCAGTTCATGGTCGAAATGCGCGGCGAGCGCCTTATAGGTGGCCTCGCTCACCCCTGGCCCGGCGGCGGCTTCACGCGCGGCCAGCAGCACCAGCTTGGCGAGTGGTTCAAGCGCCGATTCCTGGCCGGCGCTTTCGGCGATCAGGCCGCGGATATCGGCATCGCTCACGCCGAAATCCTTGCCAATCTTGACATGATGCGACCATTCATAAGGTGAGCGCGCCTGCCAGCCCACTTGCAGAATGGCCAATTCGCGCAGCCGGGGGTCAAGGCGGGACCCGTAGCGGATGAATTGCCCAAGGCCTGAGAAGGCGCGCGCTGCCTTGGGGCTATTGACCAGCGCCTTATGCAGGGCAATCGGGCGCTTCAGCAGGTCTCGATCAGCTTCCGCCAGATCATCCACTGTCAAATCAGGTACGCGGGCCATGGGCAATCCTCCAGTTTTGGGGAAGCCTAACCGCTTAATCTACTGGCCGGAAGCCCGCGCCCCTTGGGCCAGTGCCGCCGCATCCGGCACTTCCACTCGCCTGCCTTGCAGGCGCACCAGCCCCGCCGCTTCCAGCCCATGCATGACGCGCGAGAGGCTTTCCGGCGTCATGCCGAGTCTGGCGGCAATGGCTGTGCGCGGTTCGGGCATGGCAACGCGCCCGCCTGGCGTCAGCCGCCCGGTCAGGAAATGCGCCACGCGTTCGCTTGCTTTGGTGAGTTTCATGTCACGCAATTGCTCCGCCAGAGCCCGCCATTGCCGCGCCATTTGCGTGAGGCTGGCCGCGGCCAGGCGCGGTTCCGTCGCCATGGTGGCGTGGAAAGCATCCAGCGGGATGCGGAGCAGGCGGCTTGGGGCCAAAGCCTCGGCGCCAAAGGGCCAGGCGCCGCCCATGATGACTGCGGGCATCAGGAAACACTCACTGGGGCCGATGATCTCCAAAAGGCCGCGCGCGCCATCCGCCCCCTGCATGGAAAGCCCGACCGAGCCCTCCAATAAAAGGTAAAGCGCTTCTGCTTCGGCCTCGGGCGCGAAAATCACGTCGCGGCGCGGCAGGGAGATGGGCGCGGCGGCGGCCATCAGGGCGTGGGCAGCCGCAGGGCCGACGGCGGAAAGGAAGGGGTGCCCGATGCCAAAGGCGGGCGCAGCGATCAATTCCTGCATTTGTGCATACAATCTGAATGCGCCGCCCGGATTCTTGATGCAGCGCAAGCACCCTGGCGAGAAGGTGCCACTTCAAGCAAAATATCCAGGCAAGAACGGGGGGCACCATGCACATCACTTCCAGCCAATTGCCGGTGGATTTCGCCGAGGGGCATTTCTGCGCGCGCATCATGCGGCCCGAAGGGCCATGCGTGATCGGCTTCGCGCGCGGTGCGGCGTTTAATCTGACGCCCGCCTTCGGCACGGCTTCGCGCTTTTTGGAAGAAGATGACGCGATTGGCGCCATCACGCGGCGCGGAGAGGCCATGACGCTGGATCTTGGAGCGCTTTTCACCAATTCCGCCTGGGATGCGCGCGACCCTGCCAAGCCCTTCCTGCTTTCGCCCATTGATCTGCAAACGGTAAAGGCCGCCGGCGTGACGTATGTGCGGAGCATGTTGGAACGTGTGGTGGAAGAACGCTGCCGCGGCGATGCCACCCAGGCGGAAGCGGTGCGTGCCGAATTTCGCGCCATTATCGGCGATGATCTGGCGGCGATCATCCCCGGCAGCGCTGAAGCCATGCGGCTGAAGGCGGCGCTTTTGGAAAAGGGCTGGTGGAGCCAATATCTGGAAGTGGGCATTGGCCCGGATGCGGAGATTTTCACCAAATGCCCGGCCATGGCTTCTGTCGGCACCGGCAGCAAGATTGGCGTGCACCCGGTCTCTGCCTGGTCCAACCCTGAGCCGGAAGCGGTGATGGTGGTGAATGGCAAGGGGCGGATTCAGGGTGCTGCACTCGGCAATGATGTCAATTTGCGGGATGTGGAAGGGCGGAGCGCCTTGTTGCTGGGGCGTGCGAAGGACAATAACGCCTCTGCCGCCTTGGGGCCGATGATCCGGCTGTTTGATGCGGGCTTCACCTTGGAAGATGTGCGGCGCGCGGAACTCAGCCTGAGCATTAAAGGGCGCGATGGGTTTGAATTGGCGGAAAGCGGGCCGGTGGGCGCAATCAGCCGTGACCCGGCGGATGTGGTGGCGCAAATGATTGGTGCGCATCATCAATATCCGGATGGTGCGGTGCTTTATCTTGGCACGCCGTTTTCGCCGGCCAAGGATCGTGGCGCACCGGGCATGGGTTTCACGCATCATGAAGGCGATGTGGTGCGGATTGCATCGCCCCGGCTTGGTGTATTGGTGAATGAGGTGGATCGCACCGATGAATGCCCGCCCTGGCGTTATGGGATTGGGGCCTTGTTTGCGTCACTTGCCGCACGCGGATTGCCGCGCGCATGAAGGAAGAAACTGGGCGGCTTGATCGTGGCGATGGCGTGCATTTGGCCTGGCGGCGCATCGCCGGGCGCGGGCCGGGTGTGGTGTTTCTGGGCGGCTTCAATAGCGACATGATGGGCAGCAAGGCGGAATTCCTCGCGGCTTGGTGTGCGGCGCGCGGGCAGGCTTTTTTGCGCTTTGATTATTCCGGACATGGAACATCCGAAGGGCGGTTTCAGGATGGCACGATTGGCCGCTGGGCCGAAGATGCGGCCTGCGTGATCGCGGCGCTGACGGCAGGCCCGCAAATCCTGATCGGGTCATCCATGGGTGGCTGGATTGCGCTGCTGCTGGCCACGCGCCGCAAGGTGGCGGTGCGCGCGCTGATCGGCATCGCCCCGGCGCCGGATTTCACCGAGGATTTGATGTGGGCGGAATTTTCGCCGGCCGTGCGTGAGGCCATTATGCGCGATGGTGTCTGGCATCGGCCAAGTGAATACGGCGCGCGATATCCCATCACGCGCGCCTTGATTGAAGATGGCCGCAACCAGCTTTTGCTGCGCGGGCCGATTGCGCTTGAGTGTCCCTTGCGCATTTTGCAGGGCCAGCAAGACCCGGATGTACCCTGGCGCCATGCGCTGCGGATTGCGGAAGCGGTAACGGGTGGCGATGTGCGCGTGACGCTGATCAAGGATGGCGATCATCGCCTGTCGCGTGATTCCGATCTGGTGCTATTGGCTGAGACCCTCGCGCCGCTCCTCGGCTAGACTTGCCGCCAAACCTTCACGATAGCTCGGATAACGCCAAGCGATTCCAAGCGCGGCCTTGGTCGCCGCATTGGCCACACGGCGATTTTCGGACCAGAAGGAAAGCGCCATGGGCGACATGCTGGCGCGGGCTTCTGCAAAGGGAATTGCAGGCGGTGGCGCCATGCCCAAAAGCCGCGCGGCTTCTTCCATGACTGTCGCGCTATCGGCCGGTTCATCATCCACGAAGTTCAGCACCCGGCAGCCCGGTGCGGGCGGATGACTGATG
>JBIIIE010000067.1:0-10589 GCA_044235135.1 Roseomonas sp.
ATGTTTTTGACCATGGCTGGGCAGATGCACTGGAACGCGCCGGCGGGGATTATTACCCGAAGCTGCAAGTGGCCGTGCCCTTCAGCCCTGTGCCTGGCCCGCGGCTTTTGCTGCATCCCGAAACGGGCTTTGGGCCGGATGTTTTGGCGGGCGCGCTGGTGCAAGCCTGCCAGGGTATTGGCGCTTCATCCGTCCATGCAACCTTCTGCACGGAAGCCGAATGGCGCGCCTTGGGCGAAGCCGGCTGGCTGCAACGCCTTGGCACGCAATTCCACTGGGCCAATCCGGGCTATCGCGATTTTGATGAGTTTCTGGGTGCGCTGGCGTCACGCAAGCGCAAGGCGCTCAAGCGCGAAAGGCGCGATGTGCAGGCGGCGGGGCTCACGCTTCGCACGCTGCGCGGGGCAGAGATCACGCCGCGCCATTGGCAGGCCTTTCATCGCTTCTATCGTGCTACCACCGACAAGAAATGGGGCCGCAGCGCCTATCTGACGCGCGATTTCTGGCCGTTGCTGGGTGACAGGCTGGGCGATCGCGTATTGCTGATGGTGGCGGAACGGGATGGCGAACCTGTCGCCGCCGCACTTAATCTGATTGGGCGCGATGCGATTTATGGCCGCAACTGGGGCGCCATTGTGGATGTGCCCTTTCTGCATTTTGAGCTTTGCTATTACATGGCGATGGATTTCGCGATTGCGCATGGCATTCCGCGCGTGGAGGCCGGCGCGCAGGGCGAACATAAAATCCAGCGCGGCTATCTGCCCGTGCCAACCTATTCCGCGCATTGGATCGCGCATCCTGGGCTGTCCCGCGCGGTGGGTGAATTTCTGTCGCGCGAACGCCCGGCGATGGAACGCGAAATGGCCGCACTCGCGACACTTTCCCCCTTCCGTCAGGCGGATGAGGGCGCGTGACGCCGGGCGCGCCGCGCATTGCTTATCTGCAATTGGCGGCGTCCATGGCGCTGGTCGGCGCCAATGTCGCGGTTGCGAAATTGCTGGCGGAAGCGCTGCCCATCCCAATGATTGCTTTCCTGCGCTGCGTTTTGGCGGTGGCATTGCTTTGGCCCTTGGCGCGCTTGCTGGAAGCCGCGCCTCGGCCTGATGGCGCGGTGATGCGCAACCTTGCCTGGCAGGCGTTGTTCGGCACCGTGATCTATAATGCCGGCCTATTGGCGGGGTTGCGCCTGACATCGGCATTGGAGGGCGGGCTTGTTTTGGCAAGCCTGCCGGCGATGGTCGCTTTGGGCAGCGCCTTTTGGTTGCGCGAACGCCTGACGCCGCCGCAATGGATCGCGGTCAGCCTCGCCGCCTTCGGCATGGCGGCGATGACGATTGCGCGGAGCGGTGAGGGTGTGGCGGGGTCTGTCCTTGGCAATCTGTTGATCTTCGGTGGCGTGGTGGGTGAGGCGCTTTACGTGCTTCTCGCGCGGCGCATCATGGGCCGAGTTGGGGTGATCGCGGCAAGCCTTTGGATGCAGATATTTTCGGCATTGATGCTCGCCCCCTTTGCACTGCCAGATATTGCCAGCATCGCCGTACTGGCTGATCCGCGCCTTGCGGCGTTACTGGTGTTTCATAGCGTGACGGCGAGTGTGTTGTGCTTGCTGCTTTGGTATGCCGGCTTGAAGCGCGTTGGTGCCGGTGTTGCGGGCATTTTCACCGCCTTCCTGCCCGCCACCGCAGCGCTGGTGGCCGTGGTGATCTTGCAGGAAGCCTTCACTGCCATCCACGCCATTGGCTTCCTGCTGATGATGCTGAGCGTGTTGATCGCCACCTGGCCGAGAAAGGCAAGCGCATGAGGCCGTGGTTCGCGCAAAACCTGGGCGATTTCCGCCGTCAGAGCCCCTCGGACATCGCCGCTCGCCTTGCCTATGAACAGGCGGATCGTTTTGGCTCGCTTGAATTAAAGCAGCGCGAGTCCTGGGAACAAAGCGCTGCCTTGCTGCAAGAAGCCCTGGTTGAAGGTGATTCCAAATGGCACATCTTCATGGAATGCGATTTGTTGCGCCTGGAAAAACGCGCCGATGCGATTCTGCTGACAGACCGTGCGATTTTCGTACTGGAATTCAAGATGGGCGCGCAGAAGCCGGACCTGGCTGATCTGCGCCAGACCGATAATTATGCCATGGATTTGCATGATTTCCACGCCGGCAGCCGCGGTGTGCCGATCATTCCTGTGCTGATCGCCCCAAGCTTGCCAAAGCGTGATCTCGAACTGCCGCTATTCTGGCATGGCGTAGCACCAGTCATGGTGACCAATGGCGCCATGCTGCGGGATATTGTGGCCCGCGCGCAGGCGGCCATCACGCCGCCAGCGATACCTATTGAAGCGGATGCCTGGGCGCGTTCCGCCTATCGGCCCGTACCAAGTGTGCTGGAAGCGGCGCGGCTTTTATACCGGCGCAATGCCGTGCCGGATATTGGCGCGACGCGCGCCGATGCGCATAACCTGACCCGCACGACCGAGGCGATTGCGCGCGTGATTGCGCAGGCGCGTGCAGATGCTGGGCGCTATGTGGTTTTTGTCACGGGTATTCCGGGTGCGGGTAAAACACTTTGCGGTCTCAATCTGGTATTCGGCACTTTGCGCGACTATGGCGCTGCTTTTCTTTCCGGCAATGTGCCTTTGGTGACCGTGTTGCGGGAGGCCTTGGCGCGTGACGCAGCGCCGCAAGGGGGTGCTGCGTTTCAGGCCGCGGAACGCGCCGCGCGCACCGCGCTGCAGAACGTCCATCGCTTTCTGGAACATCACGTGATCAACGCGGCGGAGAAACCCGAAGCGCGCATTATCGTTTTCGATGAAGCCCAACGCGCCTGGGATGAGGCGCAAGCGACACGCGATGGCCAGCGCCGCAAAAGCCACCTGACCAGAAGCGAACCCGCCCATACGCTCGAAATCATGGCGCGGCATGAAGGCTGGGCCGTGATTGTCGCGCTGATCGGCAATGGGCAGGAAATCAATACCGGTGAAGCCGGGCTTGCCGAATGGGGCCGTGTGATTGCGGCTTCTTCTTCCTGGCGCGCGGTGGCGGCACGGCGCAGCACCACCGCTGCCGATCCCGCGCAGCGCCTGGCTGAAGGTGCGCCGGCATGGCTTAGCTTCGATGATGATCTGGACTTGAAAACCCCCATTCGCAGCCTGCGCACCAGCAGGGGTACGGAATGGGTGGATGCGGTGCTCAGCGGTGATGGGCTCGCCGCACGTGCCATTGCGGAAGCAACGCCCGAATTACCCTACTACATCACGCGCGACCTGCTCGCTTGGCGCGCGGCCTTGCGCGCCCACACAAGGGGCTTGCGCCGCGCTGGGCTGGTCGCTTCCGCCGGTGCGCGGCGCTTGCGCGCTGAAGGGCTTGGCGTGCAGGTGCCCGACATCGCTGATTGGTTCCTGAAACGCTGGCCGGATATACGTTCTTCCGAAGCGCTTGAAACCTTCGCCACCGAATATGATTGCCAGGGCTTGGAATTGGATGTGGTGGGCCTTGCCTGGGGCGGGGATTTTCGCCGTAACGCCGGCCAATGGCAGGCGCGGCGCTTTGTTGGCGATCATTGGCAGATCGTGCGCGGCGCTGAGGAACAGCGCTACATTCTGAATACCTATCGCGTGCTGCTGACGCGCGCGCGCTATGAGACCATTATCTGGGTCCCGCCCGGTTCCGCCGCCGATGACCCCTTCCACGACATCACGCGGCGGGCGGCCGAGATGGACGCGCTGGCTGATTTCCTGCTGGCCTCTGGCGCGCGGCCCCTTGAAGCTTTAACCAGAGAACCAGAACCCGCGCCCGATCTGGCGCAGCTTTTATGAGGCCACCATGCGCGCGCTGATCCTTCTGGCCCTGATGTTCTTGGCGCTGCCCGCCTGGGCGCAGGAAATCAAACTCGCCACATGGAATATCGCCTGGCTCACGGCCAAGCCCGCCGGCCATCCCGATCTCCCGCAAAATCTGACTATGCGGAACGAGCAGGATTTTGCCCGGCTGCGCGCCTATGCTGAACGCCTGGCAGCGGATGTGATTGCGCTGCAGGAAGTGGATGGCCCCTTGGCGGCGGCGCGCGTCTTTGATTCCACCGCCTATGATTTTCACTTCCCGGCGGAGAATGATGTGCAGCGTTCCGGCTTCGCCTGGCGCAAGGGGCTGCAGGTCACGCGCAATCCTGACCTGATGGCACTGGATTTGCGCCCGACTGCACGGCGTTCCTTGCGGCGCGGCGCGGATATCACATTGCGTGGTGAAAATGGTGCAAGGCTGCGGCTGCTCTCCATTCATCTGGATGGCGGCTGTGCGCAGGGATCCGTGCGTGAACCCAATAGCAGCGATTGCCAAAACTTGGGCAGGCAGGCGCAGATCCTGGCGGAATGGATTACCGAACGCCGCCGCGAGAACATACCCTTCGTTATCTTGGGCGATTTCAACAGGCGGTTTTCGCGTGATGACGATATGTTTCCCATACTCAGCGCCGCATCACCCATGCGTCGCGCGACTGAAGGCTTTTCCAATCCCTGCTGGCGGCGCGATGGCCAGGGGCGCGCCTTCATAGACCATATTCTGCTTGGGCCCGGCGCTTCTGATTGGCTGATTAAGGATAGTTTTCGGGTGTTTTCCTATAATGAACGTGATCCGGCGCTGCGCGATGTGATCAGCGACCATTGCCCGATCTCAGTCCGGCTCCGCCTGCCCTGAAGCGCCCTATGGGCGGGGCGCAGCACCCGTGCCATGCTCAGCCCATGTCGCTTTTCACCCGCATAACCCTGCCGCTTGCGGCCATCAACTTCATCAACCAGACAAATCGTTCCCTGGTTGCGGTGATCGGGCCAATTCTGGCGCTTGAATTCGGCCTGACGGCGGCGGAGCTTGGTTTGCTGGCGGCATGCTTTTTTGCGGCCTATGCCATGGCGCAATTGCCGATTGGGCTTGCGCTTGATTTGAAAGGACCGCGCCGCGTGCAGGCGACGCTTGCCTTGATTGCCGCAACAGGTTTCATCATCAGCGCCTTGTCAGACGGTGTGCTGATGCTGGCTGTCGGGCGCTGTGTGGCGGGGGTTGGCGTGGCGGCAGGGCTGATGGCGATGCTGAAGGCCAATACGCAATGGTATCCGAAGGAACGTGTCGCGGCGGTCACAGGCGCGGGGCTGTTCTTCGCGTCCATGGGTGGGCTGGCCGCCACCATGCCGGTACAATGGGCGCTGCCCTTCATTGGCTGGCGCGGGGTTTTTGCCGTGTTGGCACTACTCGCCATCATGGTCTCCGCCTGGATTTGGTTTTCCGTGCCCAATGCGCCGCCCGGTGTCGCACCCGTGCCGCGGCGCAGCCTGCGCCAGGAAATCGGTGAATATGGCCGCATTTTCAAAGACCCGGTTTTCCTGCGCCTGGTGCCGACGGTTGGTATGCTCTCCACGCTCAATTTCACCTATCAGGGGCTTTGGGCTGGGCCGTGGCTGCGCGATGTCGGCGGCTTGGATGATGGCGCGCGCGCCGCTGCCTTGCTGATCTATGCGCTTGGCATGATGTTCGGCAGCCTTTTCACCGGGCAGGCGGCATCCTTCGCGCAAGCGCGCGGCTTTTCGCCGATGTTGATGCCTTATATCGGCGTCGCGGGATGCCTTTTTGCTCAGGCCATGCTGATGCTGGGGCCGACGAATTTCTGGATCATGGCCGCCCTTTGGTTTTTCTTTTCCTTCTCGGGATCAGTCGGGCCGGCGGGCTATGCGGCCATCGCGCAGGGTTTCCCGCCGGCGCTGGCCGGGCGCGTTTCCACCGCCATCAACTTCCTGATGCTGTGTGTGGTTTTCATCTTCCAAACCGGCATTGGTGCCATTCTTGATCTTTGGCCGCGCACCGCAACGGGTGGTTGGGCGCCTGAGGGTTATGTCTGGGCGCTTGGCATGACATTCTCCATCCAATTGATGGCAGCGCTGTGGATTCTCCTGCCCTGGTGGCAACCGCGAAAGGAACCCGCGTAATGGAAAAAAGAGCAACGAAACTTCTTGACCGCTTCCGCGTGACGAAGGGGCGCGGCTTTCGCCTGAAGGATTATGATCCGGGCGATACGGCCGGGCTTGATATGCAAAAAGCCACCGCCAGTGCACTGTTACAGCAGGGTATCGAAAGGCTCGCGCTATTGCAGGACATGCTCTATGCGCAGGACCGCTGGTCGGTGCTTTGCATCTTTCAGGCGATGGATGCGGCCGGCAAGGATGGCGCCATCAAGCATGTATTTTCCGGCGTCAACCCGCAGGGCTGCCAGGTGCATTCCTTCAAGGCGCCGGGGCCCATGGAATTGGATCATGATTTTCTGTGGCGCCATTCCATAGCGCTTCCTGAACGCGGACGCATCGGCATCCATAACCGTTCCTGGTATGAGGAAGCGCTGGTGCTGCGCGTGCATCCGGAATTCCTTGCGCGGCAGAAGCTGCCGCCCTCGTTGATCGGCAAGAAGATCTGGGATGAAAGGCTGGAAGATATTGCGGCCTATGAACGCTATCTCGCGCGGCAGGGGACGGTAGTGCTGAAATTCTTTTTGAATGTCAGTCAGGATGAACAGAAGAAGCGCTTCCTGTCCCGCATCGACGAACCCGAGAAGAACTGGAAATTCTCAGCCAATGATGTCGCCGAACGCGCGCATTGGGATGATTACATGAAGGCGTATCAGGCCGCGATCAGCGCGACAGCGGCGCCGCACGCGCCCTGGTTCGTGGTGCCTGCCGATACCAAATGGTTCACGCGTCTGGCAGTGGTGGTGGCGATCATTGAGGCGCTTGAAAAGCTTGATCTCCATTATCCCGTGGTCACCAAGGAACAGCGCGCGGCGCTCGCGGTTGCCAAGAAACGCTTGGGGTGAGGTGAGGGGTTTAGAGCGCTTTCCGTTCATCGAAAGCGCACTAAATCTTTGTTTGATCGTATTTTCCGAGCCGCCAAGTTGTTCCACTTGGCTTGAAAATGCTCAGTCCCCCACCGCATCCAGCACGTGCAGCGCATAGGTATAGGCCGCGCCGGCATTGAGCGCGATGGCAACGCCAAGTGCCTCGGCGATTTCTTCCTTGGTGGCGCCGGCGGCCTTGGCCTTGCGTGCATGCGCATCAATGCAGCCATCGCATTTCGTGGTGATGGCAACGGCAAGGGCGATGAATTCGCGCGTCTTGGCATCCAGATGCTTGGTCTGCGCCGCACCATTTGAAAGGGCCACAAAACCCTTGACGATATCAGGGTGCAATTGCCCCAATTCCTTGCCGCGCGCCTTCAGCCCTGCGCTATACTTCGCCCAATCCTTGACTTCAGTCATGGCTCATTATCCTTTCAATGCATCACGGCGGCGGCAGCGGTGGCATAGCCCACGCGACGTTCGGGGGGCACAGGATGGCGCCCCGCCACGCGTTCCAGCAACAGGCGCGCATCAGCAAGCATCCCAGCCTTCATCGCCGCATCCAGGAAAAGCTGTTCCAGCACATCCTGCTGCGCGTGGCTGCCGCCCATCCGGTGCATCACGCCAATGGCAGGGCGCATCGCGGTCACGGCGCCGGCGTAATCACCGCGCGCATGCGCCAAAACGGCTTCGCACACGGGTAGCGCCGCATCACGGAGGATAGGCGCCAGTGTTCCCCCCGCTGCAATCGCGTCCCGAATGCCATCCAATAGCCGTGCCGCCGCCTGGAAGCGCCCGGTTGCCGCCAGCGCCATCATCCAATGCGGCAGGGTGAAGGCGGACAAGCAATCACCAATCCGCGCTTCTGCCTTATCCGCCAATTCTTCCCAGCGCGCGCCTACATTCACGCCCTGGCGCTGCAAACGAAACAGCATGGAAGCCGCATTCTGCACATCAATGTAAAGATCAGGTGCGGCTTCCGTCAGCGGGCTTTGCAGGTTGCGAAAGCCCTTGTCGTATAGCGCCAACACATCTTCGGATTCCGCGCGTTCCAGATGATACATGGCGCGGTGCCAGAACAAATGATGCGCCAGGTTGGAAGCGCCTGCCCAGTTCTTCTCAAGACTTGAGAGCCATGCAATGCCTTCACCACGCCTGCCCTGCATTTCCATCACATGTGCCACCGCATGCGCGGCCCATAAATCGCCGGGGTCGAGGTCAATCGCGGCACGGCCGCTTTCTTCCGCCACCTGGTAATTGCCGCATTCCTCATGCGCGAAACAGCGACAGGCGAGGATACTGCCATAGGCAGGCAGCGCTGCTGACCAGCGCGGATAAACACCATCCACCACGCGCTGCATCACGCCGGCGCGCCCCAACCAAAACGCGTTGAAGTGATGCAACCGAAAGGCCAGGATATCATGCGGGTGGTCGCGCAAAATCGCCTCCCACCCTGCCAGCGCCTGGTCCAAATCCCCCGCCGCCCAGGCGGTGACGGCGGCGGCATGCGTCGCTTCCCGCGCACTGGCCTTGGCAGCAAGGCGGCTTGCGGTCGCGGCCGCTTCGCGCGCGGCGGGCAGCAGCGCGCTCTTATAGCCAAGCAAGGTGAGCGCTGCTTGCAGCACCCGCGCCATCGGCATGTCGCCATCCGCTTCCAGCAGCGCCTTCATGCGCGCTGGCGTATCGGCGCGATATTTCAGATAGCCCGTCACCACATGATCATAGGCGCGCGTTGCGGCATCCGATGCGCTGGTGATGGCAAGGCCGTGCTGATCCTGGGGCATGGCAAAACTCCAACATTCACGCGCAAAGCTTGCCAGCCTTGGCCAAGCCGTGTCGAGTATGAGGACCAACAAGACGGAGCGATAAATGTCCGAAGACACCCCCGAAGCCCGCCTGGCAGCACTCGGCCTGGTATTGCCGCCGGCGCCGAAGCCGCTTGGCACTTATGTGCCCTTCCGGCGCGATGGGAACATCATCTATCTCTCGGGCCAGGGGCCTCGTGATGCGGAAGGCAAACCGATCAGCGGCAAGGTGCCAACGGAAGTCAGCATTGATGAAGCCTATCAGCTCGCGCGTCGGGTTGGGCTTTCCTTGCTGTCAGTGGCGGCTTCCGCTGCCGGGGGGCTTTCCCGCCTGCGGGCGCTGAAGGTGCTCGGCATGGTCAATGCGGTGCCGGAATTTCGCGAACATCCGCGCATCATCAATGGCTGTTCTGATCTTTTCGTCGCGGTGCTGGGTGATAATGGCCAGCATGCGCGTTCCGCCGTTGGCTTTGGCAGTCTGCCCAATCAAATCCCGGTCGAGATCGAGGCAATTTTTCGCGTGCTCGATTAAGCGGGTTCAGGCTTTCGTCCCGGTACTGCCGAAACCGCCCGCCCCGCGTGCGGATTCCGGCAGTTCCGCCACTTCGCGCCAAACGCCGCGCGTCACCGGCGCCAGCACGGCTTGGGCTATACGCATGCCGCGTTCCACGGTGAAGGGCTCATTGCCCGCATTCATCAGGATCACGCCCAATTCGCCGCGATAATCCTCGTCTATCGTGCCGGGGCTATTGGGCAGCGTGATGCCGTTCTTCAGCGCCAAACCTGACCTGGGCCGCACCTGAATCTCATAACCAGCCGGGATCGCCATTTTGAGGCCGGTTGGAATCAAGGCGCGCCCGCCTGGCGGGATCACCACGGGCGCGCTGATCGCGGCCAGCAAATCCATCCCCGCGGCACCTTCGGTCGCATAGCTTGGCAGCGGCAAATCCGCGCCATGGGGCAAGCGTATCACAGCAATTTCCGGTGTCATGCCAAAGCCTCTGCAATGCGCGCGGCAAGCCTTGCCGCGACGTCTTCCTTTTTCATGCGCGGCCAGGATTCCGTGCCTTTGGGCGTGATCAGCAGCACGGTATTCTCCGCCCCCCCCATCACATCGCCCGAGACATCATTCGCCACGATCCAATCGCAAGCCTTTTTCTTCCGCTTGGCCCGCGCATGGTCTTCCAGCTTCTCAGTTTCCGCCGCGAAACCCACCACCAGCTTCGGCCGGCGCGGCCCGGCGGCGGAAAGTGTGGCCAGAATATCGGGGTTGAGCGCGAGTGCGATCGGCGGCGGCACTTCCCCCGCGATCTTTTTCATTTTCTGATCGGCGGCGGCAGCACTCCGCCAATCCGCAACCGCTGCCGCGCAAATCGCAACATCAGCGGGCAGCGCGGCTTCGCAGGCCGCCAACATCTCCCTCGCCGATTCCACGCGCCGCACCGCAACCCCTTTCGGATCAGGCAGCGCGACAGGGCCAGAGACCAAAGTCACCCGCGCGCCAAGTGCTGCAAGGGCTGCTGCGATTGCATGGCCCTGTTTGCCGCTGCTGCGATTGGCGATGTAGCGCACCGGGTCAATGGGTTCATGCGTCGGCCCGCTGGTCACCAGCACATGGCGGCCCTGCAGGGGCTGCGCGGCGGGCGTCAGCGCTGCTGCGACTGCCTCCAAAAGTGCCGCTGGTTCAATCAGCCGACCCGGCCCTGATTCCGGTTCCGCCATAGCGCCCACTTCCGGCCCGGCCAGCATCACCCCACGCGCGCGCAAGCTTGCGATATTCGCCTGCGTTGCCGGATTTTCCCACATGGCGGGGTTCATCGCCGGTGCCACCATGATCGGCGCGCGGGTCGCGAGCAGCACGCAGGTCGCCAGATCATCCGCCAAGCCATGCGTGATTTTCGCAAGCAAATCCGCCGAAGCC
>JBIIIE010000068.1:0-10580 GCA_044235135.1 Roseomonas sp.
CTGCATAACGCGACCGAGGCGCGGCTCACCCGCGCCCATAACAACGCCAATATCGCCTGCCTCGGCGCCCGCACAACGGGAATTGAGGTCGCTTTGGATGCCATTCGTGCCTTCCTCGCCACGCCCTTTGAAGGCGGGCGGCATGAAAAGCGCGTGCAAAAGCTTGATCCGGCGCTTGCCAAGCAGGGCGCGGCGGGCGCAAAAACAACGTCATGAAAACCCCCCTCCCTGCCCTGGTCCGTGCGCCGGAAGGCCTCGGCGCCGCCCCGCCCCCCGCCGGCTTTTTCACCGCCAGCCTGGCCGCATCCGATCCTGAGATTGCCGCCGCCGTGGCGCAGGAATTGGAACGCGAACAGGATGGGATTGAGCTGATCGCCTCAGAAAACATCGTCTCCCGCGCTGTGATGGAAGCGCAGGGGTCGGTGATGACGAATAAATACGCCGAAGGCTATCCGGGCCGGCGCTATTATGGTGGCTGCGAGGCGGTGGATATCGCCGAACGCCTGGCCATTGAACGCGCTTGCAAGCTGTTTGAGTGCGGCTTTGCGAATGTGCAACCGCATTCCGGCGCGCAAGCCAATCAGGCGGTGTTCCTGGCGCTATTGCAGCCGGGCGATTGCTTCATGGGGCTTGATCTCGCGGCCGGGGGGCATTTGACGCATGGCTCACTCGCCAACCTGTCGGGCAAATGGTTCAAGCCGGTGCCCTATACGGTGCGGCGCGAAGACCAGCAGATTGATATGGCGGAAGTGGCGCGCATTGCGCGCGAAGCGAAGCCAAAGCTGATCATCGCCGGCGGCAGCGCCTATGCGCGCGTGTGGGATTTCGCGGCCTTCCGTGCCATCGCCGATGAGGTCGGCGCCTATTTCATGGTGGATATGGCGCATTTCGCGGGGCTGGTTGCCGGCGGCGCGCATCCTTCGCCCTTCCCCCATGCGCATGTTGCCACGACTACCACGCATAAAACCCTGCGTGGGCCGCGTGGCGGCATGATTTTGACGAATGACGAAGCTTTGGCGAAGAAGTTCAACTCCGCTGTTTTCCCAGGCCTGCAGGGCGGGCCGCTGATGCATGTGATCGCCGCCAAGGCGGTTGCGTTCGGCGAAGCGCTGCGCCCGGAATTCCGCACCTATTCGCGCCAGATTGTCGCCAATGCCAAGGCGCTGGCGGGCGAATTGCAGGCGCAGGGTTTGGATTTGGTGACGGGTGGCACGGATAATCATTTGTTGCTTGTTGATCTCAGGCCCAAGAAGCTGACGGGTAAGGTCGCGGAAGCGGCACTCAATCGCGCGCATCTGACCTGCAACAAGAACGCCATTCCCTTTGACCCCGAAAAGCCGATGGTGACATCGGGCGTGCGCCTTGGCACGCCTGCCGGCACCACACGCGGCTTTGGGGAGGCGGAATTCCGCCAGATCGGCAAGCTGATCGGCGAAGTACTGGACGGCGCGGCGCGCGCCAATGATGAAGCCGGCAATAGCGCGGTGGAGGCTTCGGTGAAGGCGCGGGTGATGGAACTCTGCCGCCGCTTCCCGATCTACCCCGCATGAAATGCCCCTTCTGCGGATTTGACGATACACAGGTGAAGGATAGCCGCCCGGCGGAAGATAGCGCGGCCATTCGCCGTCGCCGCGCCTGCCCGGAATGCGGCGCGCGTTTCACCACGTTTGAGCGTGTGCAGCTGCGCGAAATTACCATCATCAAGACCGATGGGCGGCGCGTGCCGTTTGAACGTGAAAAGCTTGCGCGTTCCATCCGTGTGGCACTCCGCAAACGTCCGGTGGATGAGGACCGCATCGAAAAACTGGTCAATTCCATCCAGCGTCGCCTGGAAACCGAAGGCGAAAGCGAAATCCCCTCCAACAAGATCGGGGAGATTGTGATGGAAACGCTGAAGGAATTGGACCAGGTGGCCTATGTGCGCTTCGCCAGCGTCTATCGCAATTTTGGCGAGGCGAAGGATTTCCAGGCGTTTCTTGGTGAATTGGGCCGGAAGGAATAGCGCCGGCGCGGTGCTTACCCAGATGATGCCGCAATGACGGATGATCTGCTTCACATGCGCGCGGCGCTTGCACTCGCGCGGCGGGGCCTGGGCAATGCCTGGCCCAACCCTGCCGTGGGCTGCGTGCTGGTGAAGGATGGCCGCGTGATTGGGCGCGGCTGGACCCAACCCGGCGGGCGCCCTCATGCGGAAACCGAAGCCTTGCGCCGTGCGGGCGCTGCCGCGCGGGGTGCCACCGCCTATGTGACGCTGGAACCCTGCTCCCATCATGGCCGCACGCCCCCCTGTTGTGAGGCTTTGGCCGAGGCCGGCATTGCCCGCGTGGTGATGGCGATGCGCGATCCCGATCCGCGCGTGAATGGCCGTGGGCTCGCCATGCTGCGGGGTGCCGGGATCGCCGTGGAAGAAGGCCTGCTGGAAGCCGAAGCCCGCGCACTCAATGCCGGGTTTTTCCGCCGCATCCAGGCGGGCATGCCGGTGGTGACGCTGAAGCTGGCCTCCACTTTGGATGGCCGCATCGCGACCGCTACCGGCGAAAGCCGCTGGATCACCGGGGAAGCCGCGCGGCGGGAAGTGCATGCGCTGCGCGCGCGACATGATGCGATACTGGTGGGCTCAGGCACGGTGCTGGCCGATGACCCGGACCTGACTTGCCGGATTCCGGGGATGGAACGCGTGCCCATGCTGCGCGTGGTGGCGGATGCCAGGCTGCGCACCCCGCCCAGCGCTCGGCTGGTGCAAAGCGCGGGGGTGGCGCCGGTGTTGATCATGACCGCGCACGGCCATCCGCCGGCGGCGCAGGCGCCCTTCATGGAAGCTGGTGCGGATATGGTGACCGTGCCTGCCCATGCGGTTGGCGGGCTTGATTTACCTTCCCTGCTGCGCGCCCTTGGCCGACGCGGCGTGACGCGAGTACTGGCCGAAGGCGGCGCGGGGCTTGCGGCGGCTTTGCTCCGGCAGGGCTTGGTGGACCGGCTGGCTTGGTTTCATGCCCCCGCCGTGATGGGCGGCGATGGCCATCCGGCACTTGAGGGCTTGCGTCTTGCCGCGCTCAGCGCCATGCCTCGGTTTCGTCGCGTGGCCCTAAGGGCGCTTGGCGATGATATGCTCTCTGAATTCGAACGCATTGGGGATTAGCGCCATGTTCACCGGCATTGTCACAGCGCTTGGCACGGTCAGGGAAGTGCAGCCGATTGGCGGCGGCCACGATCTCCGCCTGGTGATGGGTGTGACCCCCGATTTCCTGCTGCAACCAATGCCTGCAGTGCTCGGCGCTTCCATTTGCTGTTCGGGCGTTTGCCTGACGGTAGTGCAGCTTTCGGCGGATTCCTTCAGCGTGGATGCCTCGGCTGAGACGGTTGCCAAAACCACTTTGGGTGGCTGGAAGAAAGGCGCCAAGGTCAATCTGGAACGCGCGCTCAGGCTTGGCGATGAGCTGGGCGGGCATTTGGTATCCGGCCATGTGGATGGCGTGGCGGAGGTGATTTCGGCAATACCCGAAAACGCCTCGGTCCGCTGGCGCTTCCGCGCGCCGGATGCTTTGGCGCCCTTCATCGCGCCCAAGGGATCGGTCGCGCTTGATGGTGTTTCGCTGACGGTGAATGAGGTTGACGGCGCCACCTTCGGCGTCAACATCATCCCCCATACCGCCGCGATGACCGGCTTTGGCACCTTGCAGCCGGGTGATCGCGTCAATATCGAAATAGACACGCTGGCCCGTTACGTCGCCCGCATGATGGAGTTCAGGGCATGACTTCCCAAACCGCGGAAAACCCCATCCGTACTTCCTTCGCCGACTTCATTTCGCCAACCGAGGAATTGCTGGAAGAAGCGCGTCGTGGGCGCATGTTCATCCTGGTGGATGATGAAGACCGCGAGAATGAGGGTGATCTGGTGATCCCCGCGCAATTCGCGACCCCGGATGCCATCAATTTCATGGCACGCTATGCGCGTGGACTGATCTGCCTTTCCATGACGCGCGCAAGGGTGGATCAGCTGGGCCTGCCGCTGATGGCGCAATCCAACGGCACGCGGCACCAAACCGCCTTCACCGTTTCCATTGAAGCGCGCGATGGTGTGACCACGGGCATTTCGGCGGCGGATCGTGCGCGCACCGTTGCCGTTGCGATCAATCCCGAATTGGGGCGGGAGCATATCGTCACACCCGGCCATGTGTTTCCGCTGGTGGCGCGCGAAGGCGGCACGTTGGTGCGTGCCGGCCATACGGAAGCTGCGGTGGATTTCGCGCGGCTTGCGGGGCTCAATCCTTCCGGCGTGATTTGTGAGATCATGAATGATGATGGCAGCATGGCGCGCATGCCGGATCTGGTGGCCTTCGCGCAGCATCATGGGCTGAAGCTTGGCACGATTGCGGATTTGATCGCGCATCGGCGCCGCACGGAAAAGCTGGTGCGCCGCGTTGAGGAAGGTGAGGTTGAGCAAGCCATCGGTGGCACCTGGCGCGCCATTGTCTATGAAAGCACGGCAGCGCCTGGTGAGCATTTGGCGCTGGTAAAGGGCGATGTCAGCGGTGATGCGCCGGTGCTGGTGCGCATGCATGCGGCGTCCCTGTTCCGGGAAATTGTCTCGGGACGCGGGCTTGGCGATTTGCATGCGGCGATGCGCGTGATTGATGCGGCGGGGCGCGGCGTTGTGGTGTTGCTGAGAGACCCACGGCCCGATGCGCTTTCCATTCGCTTGAAGCGCGGGCCGAGCCATGCGATTGCGCCGGAAATTCGCGATTACGGCATTGGCGCGCAAATCCTGGACGATCTGGGCGTGAAGCGCATCATCCGGCTTTCCAATAATCCGCGCCCGCTGATCGGGCTTGAAGGTTACGGGCTGCAAGTGCTGGAAACCCGTCCCATCCCCTCGGAGAAAACGCCATGAGCACGATCAATGCGCCAACGCGGGGCCGCGCGCATCTTGATGGTGATGCACCGCGCATTTTGGTGATCCAGGCGCCCTATTACCGCAATGTTGTGGAAGGCATGCGCCTGGGTGCCATGGCGGTTTTTCACGATTTGAAAGCCGAGATTGAAACCGTGGATGTCGCCGGTGGCTATGAATTGCCCGCTGCGCTGCGGATGGCGATGAAGGCCAGGCGGCGCTGGGATGGCTATTTGCTGCTGGGCTGCGTGGTGAAGGGTGAGACGGATCACTACACCTTCATCTGTGATGCCATCTGCAAGGGTGTGATGGACATCGCGGTTGAAACCGGCGCGCCGATCGGCTTTGGCTTGCTGACGGTGGACACACTCGCGCAGGCAGAAGCACGGTCGCGCCCTGATCGCATGAATAAGGGCATTGAAGCGGCGCATGCGCTTGTCGCGCAAATTGCGCTCGCGCGAGGTTGGGGTTTGGCATGAAGGCTGAAAGGCGCGCGTCGCGCGCGTCGGCGCGCCCACGTACCGGCGCCCGCGTGGCTGCGGTGCAGGCGCTGTTCCAAAGCGAGCATACGGGCGAAAGCGTTGAAACGGTCGCGGATCAATTCATCCGCCACCGTATCGGCGCGCCCGCCGGCGCGATTGAATTCGAAGAAGGCGGCGTGCCGGAAGCGCATATTCCGCTGTTCCAGGCGATATTGAAGCAGGTGGCAGAACATGCCGAAGCCGCTGATGCGGCCATCACCGAATGCCTGCAAAAGGGCTGGACCTTGGACCGGCTTGACCCGGTGCTGCGCGCCTTGCTTCGTGCAGCGACGGGTGAGTTGATGCAAACGCATGAACCGCCGGCCCGCGTGGTGATCAACGAATATCTGGATATCGCAGCGGGCTTTCTGGATGAGGAAGCAACGCGCTTCGCCAATGGCATGCTGGATACGCTGGCGCATCGGCTGCGTCCGGCGGATTTCGCGCCGGGCGCCTGAAGCGCGCCATGGGCCTGCCCCGCGAATTTGCCCTGATCGCGCGGCATTTCCGCCCATTGGCTGGCGATGGCGCGCTGGATTTGGGTGATGATGCCGCGCTGCTGACGCCGCCCGCCGGGCAGCAATTGGTGCTGGCCGCGGATGCGCTGGTGGCAGGCGTGCATTTCCTGCCCGATGATCCGCCCGGCATGATCGCGCGCAAATTGCTGCGGGTGAATCTATCCGACCTCGCCGCGATGGGCGCCGCGCCGCTGGGCTATCTGATGACCACGGCCTTCACGCGCGGCACGGCGGATTCATGGATTGCGGATTTCGTCGCGGGCTTGGCGGAAGATCAGCAGCGTTTCGGCATTGCCGTGCTGGGCGGCGATACGGTGGCAACCCCCGGCCCCGCCTGTTTTTCGCTGACCATCATTGGCGTTGTGCCACCGGGGCAGGCTTTGCATCGGCGCGGCGCGCGGATTGGCGATGAGATTTGGGTCTCCGGCAGCATTGGCGATGGCGCCCTTGGATTGCGGGTTTTGCAGGGCAAGTTGGCGCCGGATGCGGAAGGCCATTTGGCACGGCGCTACCGCCTGCCGGAACCGCGCTTGGCTTTGGGTCAGGCCTTGCGCGGCGTGGCGCGGGCGGCGATGGATGTCTCGGATGGGTTGGTGCAGGATTTGGGGCATCTCTGCCGCGCGGCGGGGTGCGGGGCGGAGATCAGCGCCGATGCTGTGCCGCTTTCCGCCGCCGCAAGCGCCGCACTTGTTGGCGATGCGGCGCTGTTGCCGCTGATCCTGACCGGCGGCGATGATTACGAATTGCTTTTCGCTGCCGCGCCGGAAGATACGGATGCGGTGCGCGCCGCCGGCGAAAAGGCAGGCGTGCCGGTGGCGCGGATTGGGCGCTTCATCGCAGGCGAAGGCGTTGTGGTGCGCGATGCTTCAGGTGCCGCCATCACGCTTCCGCAAGGCGGCTGGAGCCATTTCTGAAGGGCCTTACTTGTCCTTCTGCCCCGGCGCGTAACCGCCACCATCCGTCGGGCGCAGCGCTTCGAACATTTCCGTCACCGCCGCGTAATCGCGATAGCCGCAGCGCGCCAAGGGCTGCGCCTTTGCCGTATCGAAACGTCCATTGGTGATATAGGCTTCATCAATATGAACGCCGACCACCTGGCCGATGATGATCCAGCCCTTCAGCGGCGCGCCATTCACATCTTGCAACTGCATGGAATGCGTCACCTTGCATTCCAAGGCGGCGGGCGCGGCGGCCACGCGCGGCGCCTTCACAATGCGGCAGGGCGCGGTGGCAAGCCCAGCGGCTTCGAATTCACTGACACCCTCAGGCAAGGTGTCTGAGGAGATGTTCATCGCGTCAAACAAGGGCCGCGTGCAGAGGTTGAAGACGAATTCCCCAGTGGCAATGGCGTTCGCCGCGCTGTGCTTCATGCTTTCGCTGGTGAAGGCCAGCATGGGCGGGCTGGAATGCACCGCGTTGAAGAAGCTGTAAGGCGCCAGATTGGGCCGGCCTTGTTTGTCGAGGCTGGAAATCCAACCAATCGGGCGCGGCGCGATAATGGCCTTGAAGGGATCATGCGGCAGGCCATGGCCCAGATGCGGTTCGTAGAACATGCGAAAGCCTTTCTTGCGGTTGCGTTGCTGTAACGCCAGCAGCGCCTTCATGGAAGCGCGGTGCTTTCTGGCCTATCCCTGCAACCGGGTTGGGTGCAAAGGGGGGCGATGAACCCGAAACTCATCCTGGGTCTGGCCTTTGGCCTTGCGTCCGCCCTGATCTGGGGGGGCCATGCGGTGATTGCGCGCCCGGTGCTGGCGGATGGCAGCTTCGGCAGCTTTGATCTGGCGGCGTTTCGCTACGGGGTCGGCATGATGGCGCTGCTGCCCTTTGCCTGGGCCGCGCGCGCCACGCTGCTGCGCTTGGGGCTGCGGCGCATCCTGCTGCTGGCGCTGTTTGGCGGCGCGCCCAATCTGCTGCTGTTTCTGGTGGCGCTGGTTTATGCGCCGGCTTCGCATGGCGGCACCATCGCGCCCATGACCGCGCCCATTGTGGGGGCAATTCTGGCGATACCGCTGTTGAAGGAATGGCCAACACGCGGGCGGGCCATGGCGCTTTCCGTCATGGTGACGGGGGTGTTGATGATTGGCTGGGATGGCGTGATGGGGGATTACCCCGGCGCCTGGCGCGGCGATTTGCTGCTGATGGCGTCCGGCGCCACCTGGGCGGTGTTTACGCTGCTGCTGCGGCGCTGGCAGGTGCCGGCGATCCCCGCCACGGCGGCCATCACCATTGTCTCCGGCCTTGCCATCCTGCCCTTCTGGCTGCCGCTGCGCGCTGCCGAGGTTTTCGCCATGCCGGCGGGGCTGGTGTTGTTCCACCTGATCGCTCAAGGGCTGGTGCTGGGCTGTGTCGCGATGTTCTTCTTTGCCCGCGCGGTGGAATTGCTGGGCGCGACGCGCGCCGCGACACTTTCCGTCATGGTGCCGGTGGTGGCGCTGCTGCTGGCGGGGCTTTGGTTGCGCGAACCGCTTTCCCTGCTGCAAATTCTGGGGGCAGGCTTGGCCGTTGCCGGGATGCTCGCCGCGGTGCTGTTTACCGGAAGGAAAAGCGCATGAATGCCATCTCCACCCCAATGCCGCCCAGCCTTTGGGCCGCCACCGCGCCCGCGCCGCCGGCCACAGAACCGTTGCTGGGCGAAGCGCGCACCGGCATTGCCGTGGTGGGTGCCGGCTTCACCGGGCTTTCGGCGGCGCTGCATTTGGCCGAGGCCGGCGTGCCCGTGACTGTATTGGAAGGCGCCGAAATTGGCTGGGGTGCTTCCGGGCGAAATAATGGCCAGGTCATCCCGAACCTGTCGCGCCTTGACCCCGATGCCATTGTGGCGAGCGTCGCACGCGAACATGGCGGGCGGGATAAGGGCGAGGCATTGGTTGGCCTCATCCGCGACAGTGCTTCCCTGGTGTTTGACCTGATCCGCAAGCACGGCATTCAGGCGGAAGCAGTGCAAAATGGCTGGATTCAGCCGGCGCATCGGCCTTCGCGCATGAAACTGGCGGCATCGCGTGTTGAACAATGGGGCCGTCGAGGCGCCCCGGTGCGCATGGTGGACCGCGCGGAAATGGCCTCCCTCGCCGGCACGGATTACTGGTATGGCGGGTGGGAGAATAAGACCGGCGGGCGGATCAATCCGCTGGGTTATGCGCGCGGCCTGGCGGCGGCTGCGATGCGTGCGGGGGCGGTGGTGCATACCGGAAGCCCGGTGCGCGCGATAAGGCAAGAACCCGGCGGCTGGGCGGTGGAGACGCCGCGCGGTGTGCTGCATGCCGAACGCGTGATTATCGCAACACATGCCTATACCGGTGATTTCTGGCCGGGTCTCAAGCAGAGCATTGTGCCGGTGCGGTCTTACCAAATGGGCACTTCGGTGCTTTCGGATAATATCCGCAAATCCATCCTGCCAGAGGGGCATGCGCTATCCGATACGCAGGGCGATCTTTATTTCTATCGCTTCGATGCGAATGGAAGGCTGGTGACGGGTGGCGGCTTGATTGTGCCTTTTGGCTGGGAAGGACGTATCCGCGCGCGCATCACGGAACGGGTCAAGCGCGTTTTTCCGCAGATTGGCGATGTGCAATTCGATTACGTCTGGTGGGGCTATGTCGCCGCGACGGATGACAAAATGCCGCATGTCTATGAATTGGCGCCTGGCGTGCTGAGCTGGACCGGCTGCAATGGCCGAGGTGTCGCTTTGGCGACCGCGCTTGGGCGCGAATTGGCCAAGGCCAGCAATGGCACCCCGCTTGGCGACATTGCCGCGCCAGTTGAGACGAAACTGCGCCGGATTGCCGGGCATGAATTCCGCGCCTTTGGCATTGCCTGGACCATGGCGCAGAATCGCTGGCGTGATGGGCGGGATTGAGGGGAATTATTGGCGATTTTGCGCCGCTGCTGTTAGGAAAGCCCTTTGCAAAGCGCGGCGTCAGCCCGCGCCAAGGTTGCTGGTTGGAGAGATTGCCAATGACACCGCCGCTTGATGCCGCCGCCCCGGTGCGCCCGGAAAATTTCCGCTATTCCCCCATGTTCCCGCTGGGCGCCGATACCACGCCCTGGCGCAAGCTGCCGATTGATGGCGTTTCCACCATGCAGGTGGATGGCAAGACGGTGCTGAAGGTGAAGCCCGCCGCTTTGGAAGCGCTTGCCTTCCAGGCCTGCAAGGATGTGTCCCATCTGCTGCGCCCCGGACACCTGGCGCAGCTCGCGAAGATTTTGCAGGACCCGGAAGCGAGTGCGAATGACCGCTTCGTTGCACTCGATCTGCTGAAAAACGCCAATATCGCCGCCGGCGGTGTTTTGCCCATGTGCCAGGATACCGGCACGGCCATTGTCTTCGGCAAAAAGGGCCAGCGCGTTTGGGTGGAAGGCGATGAGGAAGAAGCGCTGTCCTACGGCGTGCATCGCACCTATACCGAAACCAATCTGCGCTATTCGCAAATGGCGCCGATCACGATGTATGAGGAAAAGAACACCGGCAATAACCTGCCTGTCGAATTTTCCATCATGGCGCAGCCAGGCGACTATCACGCCGATGAGATGCATCTGATGTTCGTGCTGAAGGGCGGCGGTTCGGCGAACAAGACCTTCCTGTTCCAGCAAACCCGCGCTGTGCTGAACAAGCCAAAGCTGCTCGCGTTTCTGGAAGAAAAGATCAAGACA
>JBIIIE010000069.1:0-10546 GCA_044235135.1 Roseomonas sp.
TGAAGCCGCCAAAGGGCACCTCAGCCGTTGAGATGATGCCTTCATTGATGCCGACAATGCCATATTCCAGCGCTTCCGCGACACGGAAGATGCGCCCGACATCGCGCGCGTAGAAATAGGACGCGAGGCCGAATTCCGTATCATTGGCAAGCTTGATCGCTTCTTCTTCCGTCTTGAAGCGGAACAAGGGCGCCACCGGGCCGAAGGTTTCCTCGCCAAAAATCTTGGCGCCGCGCGGGACATTGGCCAGCACCGTCGGTTCAAAGAAATTGCCGCCGCGCGCATGGCGCTTGCCGCCGGTGATGATGCTGGCACCCTGTGCCAGCGCATCGGCGATATGTTCTTCCACCTTCGCCACCGCATCGGCATTGATCAGCGGGCCTTGCGTGACGCCGGGCTCCATCCCGGGGCCGACCTTCAGCGCTTCCACCGCGATTTTCAGCTTTTCGGCGAAGGCGTCATAAACGCCATCCTGCACCAGAATCCGATTGGCGCAGACGCAGGTCTGCCCCGCATTGCGGTATTTGGACGCCATCGCCCCCGCAACGGCCGCATCCAAATCAGCATCATCAAACACGATGAAGGGCGCATTGCCGCCCAATTCCATCGAGGTTTTCTTGATCGTCGCGGCACATTGCGCGAGCAACACGCGCCCAACTTCCGTTGAACCGGTGAAGGAAAGCTTGCGGATGATGGGATTGCTGGTGAGTTCCTTGCCGGTTTCGCCGGAAGGCCCGGTGATCACATTGCAGACGCCAGAAGGCATCCCGGCACGTTCCGCCAATACCGCCAAAGCCAAAGCGGAAAAGGGCGTTTGCGAAGCGGGGCGAATGACGCCCGTGCAGCCAGCCGCCCAGCCCGGCCCGGCCTTACGGGTGATCATGGCAGAAGGGAAATTCCACGGTGTGATGGCGGCGAAAACACCAATCGGTTCCTTGGTCACCAGAATGCGGCGGCCCTTGGCGTTTTGCGGAATCGTCTCACCCTGCACGCGGCGGCCTTCATCGGCGAACCATTCAATGAAGGACGCGGCATAAACCACTTCGCCCTTGGCTTCGGCAAAGGGCTTGCCTTGTTCCGCGGTCATGATCGCGGCCAGATCGTCGGAGTTTTCATGCATCAGCGCGGCGATCTTGTGCAGGATCACGGCGCGATCCTTCGCCAGCATCGCACGCCAGGCCGGCCAGGCGGCATTGGCGGCTTCAATGGCGCGGCGCGTTTCCGCTTGGCCCATGGCGGGCACTTCGCCAATCACCTCGCCAGTGGCGGGGTTGCGCACGGCAATCGTCTTGCCGCTATCGGCCTGCACCCAGGCGCCGGCGATGTAATTCGCCTGACGGAACAGGGCGGGGTCCTTCAGGGGCAGCTTGGTGGTGGCGTCGAGCATCTGGGTCCTCCTGGGCTTTGCGCCAGAATAGGCCGAAACAGCGCCTTTTCCCAAGCCTTGCTCGCGCGGGCTTGCGCTCCCGCCCCGGCGGGCCATGATCGCCCCATAAAACCGTAGGAACGCCATAGATGGATGCCACCCATGACCCCAGCCTGAAAAGCTGGGTCGCTTCCGCCAATCAGCCGGGGCAGGATTTCCCGATCCAGAACCTGCCCTTCGGCATTTTCAGCCGGACGGGTGAGGCACCGCGCGGCGGGGTCGCGATTGGGGAGATGATTCTCGATCTGCGCGCGGCCGTCACGGCAGGGTTGCTATCTGGTGCGGCGGTTGATGCGGCTGCCGGGCCTTCCTTGAATGGGCTGATGGCCATGGGCAGGGGCGCTTCTGCGCGTCTGCGCACGCAAATCTCCGCATTGCTGGCCGCCGGATCATCCGCCGAAGCCATGGCTGAACGCATCCTGGTGCCCATGCGCGATGCACGCCTGCACATGCCCGCCACGGTCGCGAATTTTTCGGATTTCATGGCGAGTTATGATCACTGCGCCCGGCTTGGTGTGCGGCGCGATCCGAAGAACCCTCTGCCCCAGGCTTTTCGCCATCTGCCTGTTGCCTATCATTCCCGCGCCAGTTCCGTCCGCGTAAGTGGCGAAGATGTGATCCGCCCGCATGGCCAATGGGCGCGCAGCGATGGTGAAGTGCGCTTCGGCCCATCTGAGGCGATGGATTACGAATTGGAATTGGCGATCTGGATCGCGGGTGAGAGTGCACTCGGCACACCGATCACCATGGCAGATGCACCGAACCGCATCTTCGGCTTCGGGCTTTTGAATGATTGGTCCGCGCGCGATATCCAGCGCTGGGAAATGCCGCCGCTGGGCCCATTTTTGGCGAAGAGTGTTTCCACCTCGGTCTCGCCCTGGATCATCACCGCCGAGGCTTTGGAACCCTTCGCGCAAGCAGCACCGGCGATTGAACCGCCGCCCCTGCCCTATCTGGATAGCGCTTGGAATCGTGCGGCAGGGGCGCTTGGCATTCGCATGCAGGCATTTTTGGTGACCGCACGGATGCGCACGGAAGGCGCCGCGCCCGCCTTGCTGACCGATACGGAATTCGCCCGCATGTATTGGACGGCAGCGCAAATGGTGGCGCATCACGGCACCAATGGCTGCAATCTGCTGCCCGGAGATTTGCTTGGCAGCGGCACGGTTTCCGGGCCGGAGGCGACCGCCGCCGCTTGTCTGGCGGAGCTTGGCCTTGGCGGGCCGATCACTCTCCCCAATGGCGAAACCCGCCGCTGGTTGCAGGATGGAGATGAAGTGATTTTCCGAGCCCGCGCCGAAGCGCCAGGCGCTGTTGGTATCGGCTTTGGTGAATGCCGCGGCGCCATCGCACCCGCCATCGCCTGGCCTGTTTGATCTCAAAAGAAGGAGGAACCCCATGCCCCGTCGCATTGTTGATATTTCAGTCGCCCTCAAGGCCGGCATTATCAGTGACCCGCCGCATGCTTTGCCGAAGATCGACTATCTGGATCATCACATGACCGCCCCCGCCATGGCGCAGGATTTCGGCATCAGCGTGGATCAATTGCCGGAAGGCGAATATGCGGCGATTGAGCGCGTGCAGATCAGCACGCATAACGGCACGCATATTGATGCGCCCTATCACTATTTCAGCCGCATGAATGAAAGGCTCGTGCCGGGCGGTGAGCCTTCCTGGCGCATTGATGAAGTGCCGCTTGATTGGTGCATCCAGCCCGGCGTGAAGCTGGATTTTCGGCATTTTGATCATGGCTATGTCGCGACAGCGAATGATGTGCAGGCGGAATTGAGGCGCATCGGCCATACGCTGAAACCGCTTGAAATCGTAGTGGTGAATACCGCCGCCGGTGCGCGCTATGGGGAGGATGATTATATCCATTCCGGTTGCGGCATGGGCAAGGAAGCGACCCTTTGGCTGCTGGAACAGGGCGTGCGTGTGACCGGCACGGATGGCTGGTCCTGGGATGCGCCGTTTTCACTGACGAAGAAGAAGGTAGCGGCGACAGGTGATGTGTCACTGATCTGGGAAGGCCATCGCGCGGGGCGAGAGATTGGCTATTGCCATATCGAGAAACTTTCGAACCTGGATAAGCTTCCACCAAGCGGCTTCACCATTTCCTGCCTGCCGGTGAAGGTCTATCGCGGTTCCGCCGGCTGGACCCGCGCTGTCGCGATTCTCGACGAATAAGGGGGAAGGCCATGGCTCGCCGCTTCATTGATATCTCAGTCGCACTCAAGGGCGGGATCGCTTCCGACCCGCCGCATATGCTGCCCGAGATCGAGTATCACGACCATCACATGACAGCGCCGCGTCTGGCGCAGGAATTCGGCATCAGCGTGGATCAGCTGCCCGAAGGCCAATTCGCCGCGCGGGAGGTGGTGCGCATCACAACCCATAGCGGAACACATCTTGATTCCCCCTATCACTTCTTCAGCCGCATGAATGAACGGACAGTTCCGGGTGGGGAGCCTTCCTGGCGCATTGATGAAGTGCCTTTGGATTGGTGCTTTCAGCCGGGTGTGAAGCTGGATTTCCGGCATTTCCCCGATGGCTATGTCGCAACGCCGGAAGATGTACAGGCGGAGTTGAAGCGCATTGGCCATACGCTGAAGCCGCTTGAAATCGTTGTGGTGAATACGCGCGCCGCCAGCCGCTATGGCCATGATGATTTCATCCATAGCGGCTGCGGTGTCGGCTGCTGGAACAGGGCGTGCGCGTGACAGGCATTGATGGCTGGTCCTGGGATGCGCCGTTTTCGCTGACAAAAAAGAAGGTGCAGGAAACCGGCGATGCCTCACTGATCTGGGAAGGCCATCGCGCGGGGCGTGAGATTGGCTATTGCCATATGGAAAAACTCACGAATCTGGAAAGCCTGCCGGCGGATGGCTTCATGATTTCCTGCTTCCCGGTGAAGGTGCATCGCGGTTCCGCCGGCTGGACGCGTGCCGTTGCGATCATTGAGGAGTAAAACACATGAAACACCTGCTCATCCTTGCGCTTTTGCTGTTCCCCTTTAACGCCAAGGCTTTTCCGGACCGGCCCGTGACCATCATCAACCCCTACGCCACGGGCAGCAGCACGGATGCCGCCGCCCGCGCCTTGGCGGATTCTTTCACGCGTGACTTCGGGCAGAATTTCGTGGTGACCAGCCAATCGGGCGCTTCCGGCGTGGTCGGCATGCGGGCCTTGGTGGCCGCAGCACCTGATGGGCATACACTGGCCTATGCGCCGCTGGTCCCACTCGCGTTTCAGCCGCATCTGGTGCGCAATACTGGGCTTGGGCCGGATGCCGTGGCGCCGGTTTGCAACGTGACTGAGAATATTTTGGGAATCATGGTGAAGGCCGATAGCCCATGGCAGACTCTGCGCGATATGGTGGCGGCGGCGAAGCAGCGCCCTTTGAGTTATGGCTCGCCTGGGCCGAATTCCGCGCCTTTTCTTGGTGTGCATCGCGTGCAGTCAGCCGCTGGTGGGCAATGGACGCATGTGCCCTTTCGTGGAGACGGCGCGTCATTGACTGAAGTGATCGCGGGGCGGCTTGATTTCGCGGCGATTGTGGTGGCCTCTGGCGTTCCCATGGCACGGGCGGGGCAGACGCGGCTTGTCGCGGTATTCTCCGAGGGGCGTCACCCGGCCTTTCCGGATGTGCCGACGGCACGCGAACAGGGCATCAATGCGCTGCAGCCATCCTATGCGGCGCTTTGGGCGCCGCGCGGCACGCCGGAACCGATCCTGGATCGGCTGCAAGATGCATGTCGCCGCGCGATGGAAACCGAAGGGTTCAAGCGCTTCGCGGAAAACTGGGGCGCGGTGCCGCAATTTCGCGGGCGCGGCGATCTTGGGCGCTTGCTCGCTGCCGAATATGAAGCGACCGGTAAGGCATTTCGCGAATTGGGGGTACAGCCGGAATAGCGTTAAGGCTTATTCCACCGTCACACTTTTCGCGAGGTTGCGCGGCTGATCAACATCCGTGCCCTTCAGCACTGCGACATGATAGGCAAGGAACTGCACCGGGATGGTGTGGAGTATAGGCGCGGCGAAGGCCGGCACGCGCGGCAGCACCACGATGCGCTCCGCAAAGCCGCGCAGCTTTTCCGCGCCCAGATCATCAGTAAACGCCATGACGCGCCCGCCGCGCGCGGCGGATTCCTGAAGATTGGACGCAGTTTTTTCAAAAAGCGGGCCTGAAGGGCAAAGTGCTATCACCGGCACGGCAGGATCAATCAACGCAATCGGGCCATGCTTCATTTCGCCCGCCGCATAGCCCTCAGCATGAATGTAGGAGATTTCCTTGAGCTTCAGCGCGCCTTCCAAGGCAATTGGGTAAAGCGATCCTCGACCAAGGAAAAGCACATCCCGCGCCTTGGCCACTTCCGCTGCCATGGCACGGATTTCGTCATCGCGTTCCAGCACGGCGGCGGCATTTGATGGCACCTCCAGCAGCGCTGCGGTCAGTTCTGCTTCTTGTGCGGCGCTAATAGCCCCCCGCGCACGCCCAAGCCCGATGGCAAGGCAGGCCAGCACCGCAAGCTGCGCGGTGAAGGCTTTGGTGGAGGCAACGCCAATCTCCGGCCCCGCGACCGTCAACACCGCCGCATCGCTTTCGCGCGCCATGGTGCTTTCCGGCACATTCACAATGGAAAGCACGCTTTGGCCGCGCGCCTTCAACAGGCGAAGCGCGGCCATTGTGTCAGCCGTTTCACCGCTTTGGCTCACCAGCAAGGCGCCACCACCCTCCGGCAAGGGCGGGTCGCGATAGCGCAATTCACTGGCGAAATCGGCATCCACCGGCAGGCGTGCCAATTCCTCAATCCAATAGCGGCCAACAAGCCCAGCGAGATAGGCGCTGCCGCAAGCGGTCATGATCAGCCGCGGCACAGTCACGGGATTGAAGGGCAAGGGCGGCAAAACCACGCGTCGCTGCGCCGGTTCCAGATATTGCGTCAGCGTATCGCCCAGCACCACCGGATGTTCATGCAATTCCTTTTCCATGAAATGGCGGTAATTGCCCTTGCCGGTCGTCGCACCTGAAACGGTAGTGAGCTTGATCTCGCGCTTCACTTCCGCGCCTGTCGCGTCATGAAACCGCGCGCTGGTGCGATCCAGCACCGCCCAATCGCCTTCTTCCAGATAGGCGATGCGTCGCGTGAGGGGGGCCAAGGCAAGCGCATCCGATCCCACAAACATCTCACCCTCACCAAAGCCAACCGCGAGCGGCGCACCCTGGCGGGCGCAGATCAGCAAATCAGGATGGCCGGCAAAAATCATCGCCAGCGCAAAGGCGCCATGCACACGCTTCAGGGCCGCTGACGCGGCGGCTTCCGGCGCTGCGCCGCCTTGCAGGAAATCATCCACCAGCAGCGCGAAGGTTTCGGTATCGGTCTCGGTCTGAAAATCATGGCCGCGCGCTTCCAATTCCGCGCGCAATTCAGCGTGGTTTTCGATAATGCCGTTATGCACAACAACAACGCGCGCCGTGCCATGCGGATGCGCATTGCGCGTGGTGGGCGCGCCATGTGTCGCCCAACGTGTATGGCCAATGCCGGTGGTGCCAGGCAGCGGGCTTGCTTCCAAAACGGCGGCAAGATTGCCAAGCTTGCCCTCGGCGCGCCTGCGATCAATCTTGCCGTCAATCAGCGTGGCGATGCCCGCACTGTCATAGCCGCGATATTCCAACCGCCGCAGCGCTTCCAAAAGCCGAGGCGCCGCCGCTGCCTGACCCACCACGCCAACAATGCCGCACATCAGCGCTTCCCCTTGCCCTTGAAACCGCGCCCCGGCTTCACCGCCTGGCGCCCGCGCGCAATCGCCAGCGCATCATCCGGCACGTCTTCCGTAATCACGCTGCCAGCCGCGACCAGCGCGCGCTTGCCCACCTTTACCGGCGCCACCAGCGCCGTATCGCTGCCGATGAAGGCGCCTTCGCCAATTTCAGTCCGATGCTTCGCCACCCCATCATAATTGCAGGTGATGGTGCCAGCACCGATATTCGCCCCCGCGCCAATCATTGCATCCCCAAGATAGGATAGATGATTGGCCTTCGCCCCCGCACCTAATGTCGTTGCCTTCAACTCCACAAAATTGCCGACATGGGCGTGGGGTTCGATGACCGTGCCCGGGCGCAACCGCGCATAGGGGCCAATCACCGCCCCCTGCTCCACCACACAGCCTTCCAAATGGCTGAAGGCGCGAATCGTCACGCCATCTTCCACCGTCACATCAGGGCCAAAAAAGATATTCGGTTCCAGCAGCACATCGGCGCCGAGTTTCGTATCATGGCAGAGATGCACAGTCTCGGGCGACAGCATCGTCACCCCGCCCGCCATGGCGGCAGCGCGCAAGCCGCGCTGCACTTCGGCTTCCGCCTGCGCCAATTCCGCGCGGCTATTGATGCCGCGAAGCTCAGCCTCTGGCGCTTCCAGCGCGACCACGCGTTTGCCCTCGGCCCGCGCCTGTTGGATCACATCGGTCAGGTAATATTCGCCTTTGGCGTTCTTGTTACCAATGGCGCCAAGCCAGCGGAACAAATCACCTGCCGGCGCGCAAATCACGCCCGCATTGCAAAGCCCGATCGCGCGTTCTTCCGCCGTCGCATCCGCCCATTCGACAATGCGCGCCACTTCGGATTTTTCATCCAGCACCACACGGCCATAGCGCGCGGCATCAGCGGGCCGCATGGCGAGCAGCACAAGCCCAGCCGACTGACGCGCTGCCACCAGCGCTTGCAAGGTTGCCGCAGAGATCAGCGGATTATCACCATAAAGCACCGCGACATCACCCTGATGCCCGCCGAGCAAAGGGGCCGCTTGCAGCGCCGCATGGCCGGTGCCGAGCCTCTCGCGCTGCACCACCACTTCGCGCGGTGCCACAGCGTCTTCCAAAGCCGGCATATCGGGGCCGACCACCACCACAATGCGCCCAAATACATCCGCGCAAGCGCCGATCAAATGCTGGATCATGGGCCGCCCCGCCAAGGGGTGCAGCACCTTGGGTCGAGCGGAGCGCATGCGCGTCCCAAGACCGGCGGCGAGGATGATGGCGGCAGGGCTCATGCGCGTGGCGTAACGCGCCCGGCAGGGTTTCGTCTATAGGCTGAACAACGCCAAGTCCGGCAATGCTGAAAACAAACAAAAAAGCCGGAACCCGAAGGCCCCGGCTTTGAAACACACGGAAATAAACGCCGATCAGCGGCTGTAGAATTCGACCACCAGATTCGGTTCCATCTGCACCGGATAAGGCACATCGGAAAGCTTCGGCGCGCGCAGGAACTTGCCCTTCATCGCACGGTGATCAATTTCCAGATATTCCGGCACATCGCGTTCCGTGCTCTGCGCAGAATCCAGCACAGCGGTCAGCTGCTTCGATTTTTCCTTCACCTCGATCACATCGCCATTCTTCACCGAATAGGACGGGATGTTCAGGCGCTTGCCATTCACCAGCACATGGCCGTGATTGACGAATTGCCGCGCCGCAAAGGGGGTGACGGCCAGCTTCATGCGATAGATCACCGCATCAAGGCGGCGTTCCAGCAATTCCACCAGGTTTTCGGAAGTGTCGCCCTTCCGGCGCACGGCTTCCTCATAATACTTGCGGAACTGCTTTTCGCCGATATTGGCGTAATAGCCCTTCAGCTTCTGCTTCGCCATCAGCTGCACGCCGAAATCGGTCGGCTTCTGCTTGCGGCGCTGGCCATGCTGACCGGGGCCATATTCGCGCTTCGCGACCGGCGATTTCGCACGGCCCCAAAGGTTCACGCCAAGACGGCGATTGATCTTGTATTTGCTTTCAGCGCGCTTCGTCATGCGCAAATTCCATCGCAGACGCGATGGCCTTTCTTGCTATGCCCCAAAGGGCCTTGTTGTCCCGGTAGTCCCAGGCCGGCTGGCCAGGGCGGGCGCAGGCCCCGAAGGCCCGTCCACATTCCCAGGAAGAGCGCGCCTGATATTCCCTGCCTTGGGGCTTGTCAAACCGCGCGCCCGGCCCCATCCCCGGAGCATGAGTGTTTCACGCGAAGAAATTCTGGTCCTTGGCCTGACGGCCGGGGTGGTGTTCAGCCTGGTCGGCGTCCTGACGCTTTACGCGGGCCTGGCCCTGGTGGTGGCGGGTTCCCACGCCGGATGGCTGCTCGCCCTGCCGGCGGCACCCTTGGGTGGTGGGCTTGGCTATCTTTTGGCCCGCAAGCTGGCAGCACGCTTGTAGCAAAAATGCAAAACCGCGGTTCACGGGTTTCCCCGTGCCGCGGATTGCAAACAACCACCGTCAAAAGGCGGTAATCAGAAGCCTTCGCGTTCGATCCGCTTGCGCTCCACCTTGCGGGCGCGGCGCACAGCTTCCGCAGCCTCACGCGCGCGGCGCTCAGACGGCTTTTCATAGTGGCGACGGATCTTCATTTCACGGAAGACCCCTTCACGCTGCAATTTCTTCTTGAGCGCCTTCAGCGCCTGATCAACATTGTTGTCACGAACGACGACTTGCACGCGGCACAACCCCCTTCATGGATCGCTGGTTCAAAACAAAAGACGCGCAGCCGGTTGCCCGGTGCCCGTCCAGAGAAAACCTCTCTAGCACAGTGATTCGCCGCGCCGGAAGCCCCTTTCAAGCCTTTTTCAGGGCAATTATATAAAAACCTCGTTCTTGGCGCGGGAATATCATGGCCATTCTGAAAATCGCCCGGCTGGGCCATCCCGTGCTGCTGCAACGGGCCGAAGCGGTGGCCGACCCCACCACGCCCGAGATGCGCCGCCTGGTCGCCGATATGGTGGAAACCTTGCAGGATATTGGCGGGCTTGGCCTCGCTGCCCCGCAAGTGCATGTTTCGCTTAGGCTTTTCATCTGGCGCACGGCGGCAGGTGGGCATTCCGCCCTGTTCAACCCGGAAATCCAAGCACTCGGCGACGAAACCGAAGAAGCCTGGGAAGGCTGCCTTTCCATCCCCGGCCTGCGTGGTGCGGTGCAGCGCCCGGCGCGGATCGCCTTTCGCGGCCAGGATATCGCCGGCACCTGGATTGAAGGCGAAGCCGCCGGCATGGCCGCGCGGGTCATGCAGCATGAACATGACCATCTTGAAGGTATCCTATACCCCATGCGGATGACGGATCTGTCTCGGCTTGGGTTTGTGGA
>JBIIIE010000389.1:0-2940 GCA_044235135.1 Roseomonas sp.
CCGCCGCCAGACTGCGCGCGTAATACTGCACCGCCACCACCGCCACCGCCGCCACCCAGCCCTTCCAGCCATAGGCTGCCAGAGCCGGCATGGCATAGGCCATGAAAATCGGCCCCGGCAGATGCTGTAAGAATACCTCAACATAGCGTGGCGGGCGGAGTGCGCGAAACAACGCATAGCCACCGGCGCGGCAAAGGTAGGTCGCCACCGCCATGCCGATGATGGCGAGCAGCACATCGGGGCGCAGCGTCATGCCCGTTTCATTTCCAGCCAGGCGCCAAGCGCCGCGCCGGCAAAGGCACCAATCAACAAGGGCCAGGGCGCGCCAAGCCCCGCTTGCCAGGCCAGCAACGCCAAAGCGCCGGCCAGCAGCCAAGGCCAGAAATCACGCCGCACACCTCGCCACAACGGCACCAATATCGCGACAAAGGTGGCGATGGCGGCGAAATAGAGCGGATGCCCCGGCGGCAGCCGCACCGTTGATCCCAACACATGCCCAAGGGTGACCGAGAAATTCCAGAAGCACCACAGCGTCACACCAATACCCAACAGATACCCGGCATCACGCCCGCCGCGCCGTTGCTCGGCGGCGGAAAGCGCGAAGGCGTGATCCACCATGAAGGCCAGGCTGCCCCAAAGCTTCACACCGCGCAGCTTATCGAGCCATGGCGCCAAGGCCGCGCCCATCGGCGCCATGCGGATATTCACCACAATCGCGGCAATGATCGCGGCCAGTATCGGCGCCGGTTCGGCCCATAGTTCAAGCGCCAGCAATTGCGAAGACCCGGCAAAAACCAGCGCTGACATCAGCAAGGTTTCCAGCCAGGAAAGCCCCTTCTGGTCGGAAATGACGCCCACCACCAAACCGAAAGGAAAGGTGCCGATCACCAAGGGCAGGGCAGTGCGGATGCCGCGCGCCACGCCATGCCGGGTGAAGACCACCGGGCCTTTGATTTCAGTCTGATCACTCATTCGCGCCGGCCTGCAAGCAGCATATCCTCGGCTTCCGCCGCGTCCATCGCCAAGGCGCGGCGCGCAACGCCTTGGGCAAAGCCGCCACGCGCCAGCGCGGCCAAAGCCTTCATCCGCGCCGGCGCATCAGGCGCCACACGCGCGAAGGGGCCAATGCGGCGGCGGCGACAAAAGGCCAGCGCGGCGAGAAGCTCCGCCTCCTCCCCATCCGGCAGGGCAGCGGCGGCGGTTTCCGTTTCAATGCCCTTGGCCGCCAGATGCGCCGCAATGGCGCGGCGGGAATGGCCGGATCGCGCCAGGCGCCGCGCGCGGCTTTCGGCGAAGGCGGCATCATTCACCGCGCCGGCGGCGACCAGGCTTTTGGCGATGGTGGCGATTTCGGCGTGAAGCGCGGTGGCGGCGGCAGCAATGGCTTCCCGCGCCTGGCCCTCGGCCTCCGCGGCACGGGACCAGCGCGCCGCGCGCCTTTCCAAAACGCGCCGGAGGCCTGCTTCGGTCGCCGCGAAGCGGGCCAGATGGGCCAACGCCGCTTCACGCAGCCGCGCCGCATTGGGCGGCGGGCCGGCGGGGCGGCGGGGGCGTTTTGGCGCGTCAGACATGGGGCTTCTTCTGGCATGAACGGGCCGCGCCGCACAAACCGCTTCAAAGCGGCGATTTCCGCGCTATGATCTTTTGCAAAGAGGCCTGTGAGGCGCCAAAGGAGGAACCCATGAGTGTCACGATCACCCCCGCCAATCCGGCGCGGCCTGATTTTGTCGGCGTGGTGGCCGGCATTGATTTGCGCCAGCCCGTCAGCGCCGCGGATGCCGCAGCCATTGATGCCGGCATGGATCAGTATGGTGTGCTGGTCTTCCATGGCCAGGACATCAATGACGAACAGCAATTGGCCTTCAGCCGGCACTTCGGCCCGCTTGAGACCGCCACCGGCGATATCGCCAAGGTCGCGGATCGGCGCCTGGCGATGGAGGTGAATGATATCTCCAACCTCGACAAAAACTCCAACGTCCTGGCGCGCGATGATCGGCGCCGCCTGTTCAGCCTGGGCAATATGCTCTGGCATAGCGATTCATCCTTCAAGGCAACGCCCGCGAAATATTCCCTGCTGTCGGCGCGGGTGATTCCGGGTGAAGGCGGCAATACGGAATTTGCCGATATGCGCGCGGCCTGGGATGCGCTTGACCCTGCGCTAAAGGCGGAAATCCGAGAGCTGATCACGGATCACAGCCAGATATTCTCGCGCGGGATTCTGGGCTTTACCGATTTCACGGAAGAAGAACGCCAAAAATGGGCGCCGGTGCCGCAACGCCTGGTGCGCCGCCATCCCAAGACCGGGCGGCTTTCCCTGTTTCTTTCAGCCCATGCCGGGCAGATTCATGGCTGGCCGGTGCCGGAAGCCCGCGCCATGCTGCGTGATCTGACGGAACACGCGACGCAGCGCGAATTTGTCCATGCCCATGTCTGGCGCCAGCATGATCTGGTGATGTGGGATAATCGGGTCACCATGCATCGCGCGCGGCGCTACCCGGCGGATAAGCCGCGTGATCTGCATCGCACAACGGTGGCCGATTACGCGCCCACCTTGGCGCAGGCGGCGTAACATCGTCGGGCCAATCGCGATATTTCCAGCGCGATTGGAACGCCTCTAGCGCCTGACGCGTTCCACCCCGCCCTGGCGCGTATGGCCACGCAGCGCCATGCAATCAAAATAGGTCCTTCGTTGCGTTGCGATGATTTCATTGCGAAGCGCTTCTTCCTGCGCCGGGAAGCCAATGAAAGTGCTGCGCCGCAAATCCCTGAGCGCCGGGTCGCGCCGAGCTTCTTCCCGACACGCCGCCGCATCGGCGCTGGTATCGGGCGGGAAGATATCCTCCCGAGACTGCCCTGCGCAGCCCGCCATCGCCAAAACCACAAGCAATGCCGCCGCTGCCTTCATGATGCCAACCAATCTTCGATCAGCCGACGCGCAAT
>JBIIIE010000391.1:0-2928 GCA_044235135.1 Roseomonas sp.
TTGCCGCGCTGGCGCTGCTCGTCCTGGGATCAGGGCGCGCAGCCGCCACGGCGCTGGAGGTTGTGGCGGCGGCGCAGCGCTTGCCACCAAGCGGCGCCTTGGAAGCGATTGATGCCGCGGCGGCTTGTGCCTTCGCGCCCAATGCGCGCCATCTTGGGCCATTGGCGGCGCGGCTTGCTTGGTCGCGCCCCGCCGCAGTGGTGATCTTCAGTGGGCTGGATGGCGTGCCGAGTGGTAATCGCGCCGTGCTGCTGCGCCCAACGCGGGAATTGCTCGCGCGCCATGCGGTGCGCGAACGCATCCAAGCGGGGCGCGTTTCTTTGCATGATCATGAGCTGAATACCTTGCCGGAGACCGCTCAGGAAATCGCCTTCATGGCGCTGCATGTGGCGCGACCCGAAACACCACCCGAGGGCTGTGTTACGCCCCTTTCAAATTGACGGAATAACTTCATGGATCGCCTTGCCTCTGCCCTGCTCAACCCGCGCCGCATTGCGCTTATTGGCGGATCGTCAGACCCGAAGCGCCTGACCGCACGCGCGCAGGTCTATCTGCGCAAACATGGTTTCACCGGAGAGCTTTTCCCGATCAATCCAAGCGCCGAGATGATTCTTGGCGAACGCGCCTATCCGCGCCTGGCGGATGTGCCCGGTGAGGTTGACCTCGCCTATCTGCTGCTCGGCACGCAGCATGTGGAAGGCCAGATTGCGGCGGTGGCGGAAAAGCGCATTCCGGTCGCCGCCATTCTGGCCGATGGCTTTGCCGAGGCCGGGCCGGAAGGCCGCGCCTTGCAGGAAAGGCTGTTGGCGACAGCGAAAGCGGCGGGGGTGCGGCTGCTGGGGCCGAATTCCATGGGGCTTGTGAATTTGAATGCGCGCACCGCCTGTTCGGTGAATGCCGCACTGGAAGCCGATAGCCTGCCCGCCGGGCGCATCGCGCTGGTTTCGCAATCCGGTTCCATGATGGGGGCCATCATGGCGCGCGGCGCCCCGCGCGGCATGGGGTTTTCGCATCTGATCGGCACCGGCAATGAAGCCGATCTGACCGCGAGTGAAATCGCCGGCATGTTGGTGGAAGACCCCGGCGTGGATGCGGTGCTGCTGTTTCTGGAAGCGATTCGCGCGCCGGAAAAACTCGCTGCCGCCGCGCGCCGTGCCCATGCACTCGGCAAGCCGATCATCGCCTTCAAGCTTGGGCGTTCCAGCTTTGGCGCAGAATTGGCCGGCAGCCATACCGGCGCGCTGGCGGGGTCTGATGCGGCGGCGGATGCCTTCTTCCGTGCCAATGGCATTGCGCGGGTGACAATGATCGAGGCGCTGTTGGAAGCACCCGCCTTGTTCATTGGGCGGAAGCCCTTGGCCAATCCGCGCCGCACCATTTCCGTGATGACCACCACGGGCGGCGGTGGCGCCATGGCGGTGGATGCACTCGGCGTTGTTGGCATTGAAACCTGCGCGCCGGATGCCGCCGCCATGGCCGGGCTGGAAGCCGCAGGCCTGCCGCATCATGGGCGGATGATTGATGTGACGCTTGCCGGCACGCGCGCCGATAAGGTGCAGGCCGCCCTTTCGGCCCTCGCCGCCGATGCGGGCACGGATATGGTGCTTTCCGTGGTGGGGTCTTCCGCGCAATTCCGCCCGCATGATGCGGTGGCGGGGATTACCGGCGCGGTGCAGGCTGGGGTTGGCAAGCCAATCGCGGCCTTTCTGGTGCCGCAGGCCGATGCATCTTTGCGATTGCTGGGCGAGGCCGGGATTCCCGCCTTCCGCACCCCGGAATCCTGCGCCGATGTGATCCGCGCCTTTTTCGATTGGCGCGCCCCGCGCGCGGAAGCCGCAGCACCGGCGATCAGCCACACCATCCCCGCCGCGCCGGATGAAGCCGATGCGCGCCGGCTTTTCGCGGCTTTCGGCCTGGATAGCCCTTTTGCCGTGCTGGCGAAGCCGGATGCCGTGCCGGAGGGGCTGCGTTATCCTGTGGCGCTGAAAATCCTCTCGCCCGATCTGGCGCATAAGACGGAAGTGGGCGGCGTTGCCTTGAACATCACCGATGCGGCGGCGCTGAAGGCCGAAGCCACCGCCATGCTGGCGCGCGTCACTGCACGCGCCCCAGCCGCGCGCATCACCGGCTTTCTGGTGCAGCCCATGGTGAAGGGCCTGGCCGAGGCCATTATCGGCTTCCGCCAAGACCCGGAAGCGGGCCCGATCATCCTGGTTGGCGCCGGCGGGATCATGGCTGAATTGCACCGCGATACCGCGCTGCGCCTGGCCCCGGTGGATGAGGCGGAGGCGCGCGCCATGATCGCGGAAGTGAAGGGGCTGAAGCCCCTGGCCGGTTGGCGCGGCCTGCCGCGCGGCGATTTGGATGCGCTGGCGAAGGCGGTGGTGGCGGCTTCCCGCCTGGCCGCGCTGCCAAGCGTGGCGGAAGCGGAAATCAACCCGCTGATCATCCATGCCGAGGGCCAGGGTGTCACAGTGGCGGATGCCTGGGTGGTGCCGGCTTCCTCTTGAAGGTGTGAGGTGTCAGTCTGTGGCCATGAAGCCCGAAGACCTGATCCGCGCCCGCTACGGCGCCCTGCCCTTCACCCCGCCGGAGGCGATTCCACCCGCACTCGCCGCGCTGTTGGATCGCCGTGTCACGCGGCGCTTTGGCGCGGAAGCGGTGAGTGAGGCGCTTTTGGATACGGTATTGGCGGCGGCGCAATCCGCGCCCTCCAAATCCGATCTGCAGCAATATTCCATCATCGTTACGCGCGATCCGGTGAAGATCGCGAAGGTGGCGGATTGGATCGGCACCATGCCTTGGATCAAGGATGCGCCGGTGCTGCTGATTTTCTGCGGCGATATGCGGCGCGGCCAGGCGGCTTGCGCGCAGCATGGGCGCGAACACGCCAATAACAATATGGACACTTTCCTGAATACGGCGGTG
>JBIIIE010000393.1:0-2925 GCA_044235135.1 Roseomonas sp.
GGCGCCAATTGAAATCTGCCATGGCGGCATTGGGCGCACCTTTCAGATACCACGCCCTTTCCGCCAGCTTACCATTCTCGATAATGTTGTGACTGCGGCGTTTTTTGGCCAGGGCGGTCGCGTTGGACGCGCGAAGGCGCTTGAGCAGGCCGAGGAAGCACTGAGCTTGGTTGGCCTGCCGATTGATCCGCGGGCAGAGGTGTCCTCGCTTGGTGCTGCCGGGCTCAAGAAGCTGGAACTCGCGCGCGCCATCGCCACACAGCCCCGGCTGCTGCTGGCCGATGAAAGCCTTGGCGGCCTGGATGAGGCGGAGATGAACCAGGCAGCAGATATGCTGAACCACATCCGCCGGGAGAAGAACATCACCATCATCTGGGTGGAGCACATCATGGGCGTGCTGATGCGCGTTGTTGACCGCGCCATCGTCCTTGATCACGGCGAGAAGATTTTCGAGGGACTGCCACGAGAGGTCGCGCGCGATCCCCGCGTCATTGAAATCTATCTCGGCAGCGAAAAGATCATGTTTGATGGGGCGGAGCCTTGAACGAGAACCTGATGCTGGAGGTGCGCAATATCTCCGCAGGCTATGGCAGCTTTCGCGCCCTGTTTGGGGTGAGCATTGAAGTCCGCGCCGGTGAGGCAGTGGGCGTCATTGGTCCGAATGGTGCAGGCAAGACGACGCTGCTGCGGGTGATTTCCAAGATCATCAGCCCTGAATCCGGACATGTGATGATGCAGGGGCAGGATTTGCGGCAGGTGGCCGCGCATCGCGTGGTGGAAATGGGAATCGCGCATGTGCCGGAACATCGGCGGCTTTTTCCACGGCTGACTGTGGAAGAAAACCTTCGTATGGGGGCTTTTCATCCAGAAGCCAGGCGACGTTTCGCCGAAAGGCTTGAATTCGTCTATGATCTTTTTCCGCGCATGAAGGAACGGCGGGAGCAATTGGCCGGCACCATGTCCGGCGGTGAGCAGCAAATGTGCGCCATCGGGCGCGCGCTGATGAGCGGCCCGAAGCTTCTGCTGATGGATGAACCCTCGGCAGGGCTTGCGCCTGTCATTGTGCAACAGGTCTTTGACCTTGTCCGGCGGATCCGCGCTGAGGGTTATACCGTATTGATCGTGGAACAGAATATCCAGCAAGTGCTTCAGGTGGTGGATCGCGCCTATCTGCTTGAAGTCGGCACCATCAAGCAATCCGGCAATGCAGCCGAGTTGCTTGCCTCGCCGGAGATCAGGCGCGCCTATCTGGGGATCTAGGGGCGAGACATGTTTGACAGCTTCCTGTTCGAATCAATCATCAATGGCCTGCTGCTGGGCGGTGTGCTGGCGTTGCTGGCGCTTGGGCTCAATCTGATCTTCGGCGTGATAGATGTGGTCTGGATCTGCTACGCGGAATTGGTCATGATCGGCATGTATGCCATTTATTGGCTCTATGTCTTTTATGGCGTTCCCTTGCCCGGTGCGGTGGTTGCTGCGGTGCTGGCGGTCGCGTTGCTTGGCGTTTTGCTACATCGCCTGGTGATTGAACCGGTGCTTGGAACCGCACCCATCAACCAGCTTCTGGTCACGGGCGGGGTGCTTTTTTTCCTCCAGGCAGCTGCAACCCTTGCCTTTGGGATCGAGTTTCGCAACCTTGGCATCCGCATGCCAGTGGTGGAATTTGGCGACATGTTCTTCAGCTTCGCGCGCATTCTGGCCTTCATTACAGCGCTCGTAGGCGTGTTCCTGTTGTGGCTTTTTTTGACGCGCACCTATCTTGGCACCGCCATCCGCGCCATTTCCCAGGATCGGGAGATCATGCCGCTGATGGGTGTGGACCCGCGGCGCATTTACCTGATCACCTCGGCGATTGGTGGTGGCATGGCGGGCATGGCTGCAAGCCTGCTGGTGCTGCAATATGATGTGCACCCGGCCATTGGTCTGAGCTTTGGCCCGATCACCTTCATGGTCTGCGTCATGGGTGGGCTCGGCAATATGCTGGGGGGCTTCATCGCAGCCTTCATCTTTGCTCAATTCATTTCGGTTGGTGGCTATCTTTTCCAGATCGAATGGGGATATGTCATCGCCTTCTGCTTCTTCATCGCCATGATGTTCATCAGGCCCAAGGGCCTGTTCAGCCGTTAGGGGCAAGGCGCATGGATAATCGTATCCTGGGCGGGGTCGGGGTCGCAGCGCTGGCGGCAATCCCGCTATTGGGCCTTGGCAATTACCACCTGCATCTTCTGATTACCGTGTTGATCTGGGGTTTTGTTTATACCTCCTGGTCCATCATGGGGCGCTTCGGCATGGTCTCGCTCGGCCATGGTGCCTTTCTGGGCGTTGGCGCCTACGTCACCACCATGCTGTGGAATGGCATGGGGCTTTCGCCCTGGCTTGGCATTCCGATCGCCATGCTGGTTTCAATGGCGATGGCACTGCTGGTGGGCTACCCATGTTTCCGATTTCGTATTGTCGGGCATTATTTTGCCCTCGTAACACTTGCCTTGGGTGAGGTTGTGCGCCTTACCATCGTGGGCTTGCGCGATCAGACCGGTGGTTCGCTGGGCATGACGGTTACCGGCGTGCCGCAGGGCACGTCATTATTTGCGCTGCAATTCAATGATCGTGCGACCTTTTTTTACGTTGCGCTGCTGGTATGGCTGGCGGGGCTTGCACTATGGCGGATTGTTGATCGTTCAATGCTGCGCTACGCGTTGGAAGCATCATCCGAAGATGAGGATGCAGCGGCTTCGGTCGGCATCAATGTCACCCGTGCCAAGTTGGTGATCCTGATGCTGAGCGCTGCCATGACAACATTGGGTGGCGCGCTCTATGCCCAGTATCAAATGTATATCAATCCCGAGACCGTCTCCGGCATTGGCATTTCCCTGCAGATTGTCTTTGCGGTGATTGCGGGTGGATTGTTCACACAATTCGGTCCCA
>JBIIIE010000392.1:0-2925 GCA_044235135.1 Roseomonas sp.
TGACGCCGATTGGAATGCAGTGCTGGAAGTGGATTTGACCGCGCCGTTTCGGCTCGCCCGCGCTGCTTTGCGCGGCATGATGAAAAAGCGCCAGGGGCGGATCATTTCCATCGCCTCCATCGTCGGTGTCACCGGCAATGCCGGCCAGGCCAATTACGCCGCCGCCAAGGCGGGCCTGATTGGCATGTCCAAATCCCTGGCGCAGGAAGTGGCGACGCGCGGTGTCACGGTGAATGTCGTGGCGCCCGGCTTTGTGAAGACCGCCATGACGGATGCGCTGAATGACGCGCAAAAAACCGCCTTGCTGACCCGTATTCCAACCCAGCGCATGGGCTCGCCCGAGGATATCGCCGCCGCCGTGGTGTATCTGGCGAGCAATGAGGCCGGCTGGGTCACCGGCCAGACCTTGCATGTCAATGGCGGGATGGCGATGATCTGAAAGGGACGGCCATGGTTGAGAAACTCAGCGTCACTGAACGGGCTGGCCTTGCCGCGGCCCTGCCGGAATGGAAGCCGGTGGAAGGCCGCGATGCCATCACACGCGCCTTCCGCTTCAAGGATTTCTCCGAAGCCTGGGGTTTCATGGCGCGCGTGGCTTTATTGGCCGAAGCGCAGGATCATCACCCGGAATGGTTCAATGTCTGGAACCGGGTGGAGATTACGCTTTCCACCCATGACGCGGGCGGGCTTTCGGCGCGTGATGTCAGGCTGGCCCGGGCGATAGACGGGCTTTTGCCGGGGTAGATCAGTTCGTCGGCACGCTCGGCAGGCTGGGCAGCGCCGGGGTGGTGGGCGCCGTGATCGGCGCCGGGCCATCCAGGATGGACCGGTTCTGCTGCGACGCGCCCTTGGTCAGCAGGGCCAGGGTCAGCGCCAGGGCAAAGAACGCCGCGCCCAGAATGGCGGTAGAACGCGTCAGCAGATTGGCCGTGCCGCGCCCGCCCATGAAGGACCCCATGCCTTGGGAAGACCCCACGCCCAAGCCGCCGCCCTCACTCCGCTGGAGCAGGACGACGCCGATCAGCGCAAGCGTCACGAAAAGATGCAGGACGAGCAGGACGGTAATCATGGTGGCGGGCTTTTAGCCGAGGCCGCCCCGCCCGGCTAGACTGAATCTGGGCTGTCACAAACAAGTAGGCGCCAGACCCTGGACCAGCGCCCCTGCCATCGCCATTGTGAAGCGTGAGAAAAGTCAGCAGAGGCTTGTCATGGATAGCATCTTCTTCGGGCGCCGCGCGTTTCTGGCCGCCGGCGCCGGGCTGGCGGCGGCGGCGACAGGGCGCGGCGCGGCGGCGCAGGGCGCGCCGATCCGCATTGGGGAGCTCAATTCCTATAGCCGCATGGCGGCCTTCTGCATCCCCTATCGCAACGCCATCCAAATGGCCGCGGAACAGATCAATGCCGCCGGCGGGGTCATGGGCGGGCGGCGGCTGGAATTCATTTTCCGCGATGATGGCGCCACACCTGGTGATGCGGTGCGCGTGGCAGAGGAATTGCTGACGCGGGAGAATGTTTCCTTCATCGCCGGCACGTTTCTTTCCAATGTCGGGCTTGCGGTGGCCGATTTCGCCAATCAGCGCAAACGGCTGTTTTTTGCGACCGAACCGCTGAGCGATGCGATCACCATGGCGCAGGGCAATCGCTATACGTGGCGGCTGCGCCCTTCCACCTTCATGCAGACACGCATGCTGGTGGAAGCCGCGCGCGGCAGAACACAACGGCGCTGGGCGATTGTGGCGCCGAATTACGAATACGGCCAATCGGCGGCGGCGAATTTTAAGCGGCTGATCGGCGGTGCAATCCCCGGTGCTGAGATTATCGCCGAACAATACCCAGCCCTTGGCCGCATTGATGCGGGGGCGACGGTGGGTGCGCTTTCCCAGGCGCGGCCTGATGCGATTTTCAACGTGCTATTCGGCCCGGACCTGACGGCCTTTGTGCGTGAAGGCAATACGCGGGGCTTGTTCGAACGCCGCTTCGTGCTTTCTCTGCTGACCGGCGAGCCAGAATACATGATCCCGCTTGGCGATGAAACGCCGGAAGGTTGGGTAGTGACGGGCTATCCTTGGGAACAGGTGGAAGGCGCCGAACACCGCGCCTTTATTGAAGCCTATCGCGCGCGTTTCAATGACACGCCGCGCAAGGGCAGCCTGCTTGGCTATGTGACGGTGCAGGTGCTGGCCAATATGCTGAACCGCGCGAATAGCCTGGATAATGAGGTGCTGGTGGATACGCTGCGCGATTTGCGGACCGATACCGTGGTTGGCAATGTGACCATGCGCGGCATTGACCAGCAAGGCAGCATGGGCACCTGGGTTGGCGAGACCACGCAGCGCAATGGGCAGGGCACCATGCGCAATGCGCGCTATGCCGATGGCGCGGATTACATGTTCCCCGTAGAAGAAGTGCGGGCCGCGCGCCGGGCTTGAGCGTGGAATTCGGCTTTCTGCTGGTCCAGTGCCTTTCGGGCCTGGCCAGCGCATCATCCCTTTTCATCATTGCTTCGGGCCTCACGCTTGTGTTTGGCGTGACGCGGATTGTGAATTTCGCGCATGGATCGTTCTACATGCTTGGCGCCTATGTGGCGGTGACGATCGTGCCTTGGCTATTGCAGATTGAACGATCGCCGACGCTATTTTTCATCGGTGTGCTGATTTCCGCCTGCGTGGTGGGCGTGCTCGGCGTGCTGATGGAAGTTTTACTGCTGCGGCGCATCTATAAGGTGCCGGAGCTGTTTCAATTGCTGGCGACTTTCGGCGTGGTGCTGATGGTGCAGGATGCGGTGCTGCATATCTGGGGACCGATGGATATTGCGGGGCCTCGTGCACCGGGGCTGCGCCATGGCGTGATGATCCTGGATCAGCGTTTTCCGGCTTATGAGCTTTTCCTGATCGCGGCTGGGCCAGTGGTGCTAGGGCTTTTATG
>JBIIIE010000394.1:0-2918 GCA_044235135.1 Roseomonas sp.
ATATGCGCGGCGGTTGCGCCACGAGGCGCCCATCGCCACCATGGCGGTCGGCCTGATTGTGCATGCTGATCAGGCCGAGGCGATTCTGCAAGCAGGCGATGCGGATCTGGTCGCGATCGGGCGGGAGATTCTCTATAATCCGAATTGGCCAACCGATGCCGCGCGCAAGCTTGGCGTGGAGGCGGCTTTCGATGCCATGCCGCCGGCGCAGAGCTATTGGCTCGAAAAACGTGCGAAATCGGTGAAGGATATGGAACCTTCCACCTATCGGCGGGGCCTGCATCAGGCGTGATTGAGACCGCCGCATGAGTAGCCCTCATGGCCTCACACTCGCGCTTTTTTTATTGGCGGGGGCGCAAGCCTTGGCGACCATGGCGGTTTACGCGCTGCCCGTTCTGGTCGCCTATGCCGCGCCGGATTTCGGCATGGCGCGCGCCAATATCGGCTATCAGGTGGGCCTTGTTTATCTCTGCGCGGTTTTCGCTTCCGCTTATGGGCCGCGTTGGCTCGCGATATGGGGACCGGCGCGCACCACGCAAATTGCGCTGCTGGCGGCGGCGATTGGCGTTTCCTTACTGAGTTTCGCGAAGCTTTCCATCGCCGTGCCAGCCACGATTCTGATCGGACTTGCCTATGGGCTGACCAACCCGGCCGCGTCACAACTGCTTGGCAAGCTTGCGCCGCCAGCACGCCGCAATATGGTTTTTGGCCTGAAGCAAATGGGCGTGCCTTTCGGTGTCGCCTTGGCAGGCTTGATGCTGCCTGGTACGGCAGAATTCTTGGGCTGGCGCAACGCCATGCTGATTGCGGCTGCGATGTTGCTGATGATGGTGATCGGCCTGCACTTCAAGCGCGCAGATTGGGATCAGGACCGAGGAGCGCCTGCCGTGCAAGCAGGACCATTGCTGCTGCTGAAATCGCCCGCGCTTGGCGTGATTGGCCTTGCGGCTGCGTGTTACGCCCTGGTGCAGATTGGCCTTGGCGCGCATATGGTTGCGATGCTGATTGGTGATTATGGCTGGGATTCCGTATCGGCTGGCGCCCTTGTTGGGCTCTGTCAGGTGGTGGGCGGGCTGTCGCGTATTGGCTGGGCGTTGGTTGCCGATACGCGCATGGGCGGTCAGCGTGCGCTGATGCTGATCGGTGCGCTGTCAGGAATTTTCCTGATGATGCTGCCACTGGTTGGCGGCACCCAAACCCTGCTGCTGGTGCTGCTATTCGTGGCCGTTGGCGCCAGTACCGCCGGATGGAATGGCGTATTGGTGGCGGAAAGTGTGCGCCTTGCGCCGCCCGGCGCCGCGGGCGCTGCTTCCGGTGCGGTGATTTCACTCAGCTTTGCCGGCGCCGTGCTTGGGCCACCGCTGATCGCCGTGCTCGGGCAGGAATTGCACGGCTATCGCTACGCTTTCGCGCTACTCGCCACACTGCCGCTTGCCGGTGCGGCGCTGTGCTGGTTCGGACGGCATGCCCGCAAAGGAGATTTCACATGACACGCGACATGGTCGGCTATGGCGGCAAATGGCCGGATATGTGCTGGCCGAATGGCGCGCGGCTTGCCGTTTCCATCGCTGTCAATTTCGAAGAAGGCGCGGAACAGCAAGTTGGTGACGGCGACCCGCAATGCGAACGCATTGGTGAGGTTATCAGCGTCGTCGCCCCAGGTATCCGGGATATGGGGCAGGAACAGATCTTCGCCTATGGCACGCGTGCCGGCTTTTGGCGCATGTTGGATGCGCTGGACCGTCACGCACTTCCCGCCACTTTTTTGATGTGCGGCCGTGCCGTTGAACGGGCGCCCGCACTCGCCGCGGAAGCAATAAGGCGCGGACATGAAGCCGCTGCCCATGGCTGGCTCTGGCGCCCACAATCAGATTACATGTCACGCGAAGCGGAAGCTGCCGATCTTGATCGTTGCATAGCGGCCATTACCAAAGCTTGTGGTCAAACGCCGCAAGGTTTTTTCTGCCGAGGTTCGGAAAGCATCTGGACACGCGGGCTGCTGCAGGAACGCGGATTTACCTGGGTATCCAACGCCTTCGATGATGACGTGCCATATCATGACCCGGCATATCCGGGGCTTTCAGTGCTGCCCTATGCGCTTGATACCAACGACATGAAATTCTTCCACCCAAATGGCTTCGTGCGCGCCAGTGAGATGGTGGAATATGTGAATGACGCGTTGGACGTGCTGCTTGCCGAGGCAAAACAAGGCAAACCGCGCCTGCTCAATATCGGCTATCATTTGCGCATCGCAGGGCGGCCTGCGCGCTTCCCTGCCTTTGAGAAAGTGCTGGCCCGACTTGCAGAATTGGGCGATCAGGTTTGGGTGGCAAAGCGTATTGATATCGCCAAAGCCTGGTGCGCCGCCACCCGCGCGTAAACGCAGGGCACAGCGCACCAGGCGCGTTACGTCAACCGGGCGGGACAGTGCGTGCCATGGCCGGCATGGTGGCAACCTTCGCATACCAGGCTTCAAGCTTGGGATGCCCAGGCCGCCAGGGTTCATTCGGATAGCGGAAATCCATATAGCCCAAAGCACAAGCAATGGTGATTTCACCAATAGTCGTCAGCATGCCAAGGCTATCGGCTTCCGCTTCCAGCACCGCAAGCGCTGCCTTCACCTTGCCCTGCTGCAGCGCGATGTAGGATTGCCGCCCTTCATCCTGCGGCAGCGCAATTTCGCGCCGACGCGGCTGGGTTGCATCCAGAATCCCATCGCCCAGCGCTTCCTGACGCAGCGCCTTCCACCGCGCTGGCCCGGCAGGCGGAAACATCTTCGGCCCATCACCCAGACTGTCCAGATATTCGCAAATCACGGGGCTGTCATAGAGCGCGGTGCCATCATCCAGCACCAAGGTCGGCACTTTGGAAAGCGGATTGACCTTCACCAGCGCGGGATCGGTGGTACCAACCGTCCA
>JBIIIE010000070.1:0-10432 GCA_044235135.1 Roseomonas sp.
TGCCCATTTCGATGCTGAGACCCGCGCCGGGCGCGGCTGGTCCCAGGCCCCTGCCCTGCAGGACGGGCTATTTGAACTGGGCGGGCGGAAAGTGGGCCTGGTGGGCTATGGCGCAGTGCCGAAGCTGCTCGCCCCCATATTGCAGGCCATGGGGTGTGAGGTTTTATACACCGCCCGCGCCCCGAAGCCCGACGCCATTGGCAGCTTCCGCCCGCTGGATGCGCTTTTGGCGGAAGCCGATGTGGTCTCTCTCCATATCCCCGAAACGCCGGAAACGCGCGGCCTGATCAATGCGGCGGCCATTGCGCGCATGAAGCCGGGCGCGGTTCTGGTGAATACGGCGCGCGGCGGCCTGGTGGATCAGGCGGCGCTGGCGGCGGCACTGCGCTCCGGCCATTTGGCGGCGGCGGGGCTGGATGTGTTTGCCGCCGAGCCGATTGAACCCGCCGACCCATTGCTTCGCCTGCCCAATGTGGTGCTGGCGCCGCATGTTGCCTGGCTTTCCAACGGAACCTTTGCCCGATCCTTCAGCATCGCAGCGGAGAATTGCCGAAGGCTCACCAATCCGAGCACCTTAATGAATCGTATTGTTTGAAGCCCAGTGGTCTGATCGCCGCGGTCGGTTGCCTTTGGCGGCGCGAATCAGCCAACCAAAGGTTGAAGATGAAACTGGAATGACAGCGCAGCATGGGTGATCCCCGCCCGCGACAGCCAAGGGGCATTCTTCCCAAGACACCTTTTTATCTGATATCCATTGCACATGAGCAATTCCGCTTCCGACCTTGACCGCTTCAGATCGGAACTTTTCGAGCCTGCAAGCTTTCGTGAAAGGGGTGCCACTGTGCCTTTCACGACACCTTTGCTGCTCAATGCGCGCATTCGCCGACCCAGTTCCGGACAAAAGCTGGAATTGGTTGCGATCAATCCTTCGGGCGGGCGCGGCATGCTGATCGTACCCTGGTCAATGATGACCGAAATTTGTTCGCCAACACTATTTGACCGCCAGTTGTGGGAGGCGCTTGGACGGGCAACCGATATCTCACCTATTGGCATCCGTCATGAAGCCCAGCGCCTGGCCGCGCAGGGTCTTGCTGGGCCAAATGCCGCTTTCGCCGCAAAGGATGCGCAGCGCCGAGAGATTTCTTGCCAGCGACTCATCAAAATAATGCTGCTTGAAAGCCTTGTCTCGGCGACAGAAACCAGTTCCGAGGCCGCGGGCCGCAGCGATGATCCGGGTGACGCGGCATTTCTCAGGCGTGCGGCACGCGCTGTCGAACGGTCAGCAAGAATTGCAGGTCTGCCCCTCTCCAAATTCTCCGCTGATCTTGACGAATTGGCCGATGCCTTGAGTGGAACTACCCCACAGATAGGAGCGGAGGATGCCCGGCTTCGCCAGATGATGGGCAGCCTGGAACGGATTACCCAGGAGATTGCAGACTGGGCGGCCATGCAATCGGCTGACAGCACGCAGCAACAAGCGGCGCATTTCGTACAACAGACCGCGCGCCAAACACTGCAATGCGCAAAAGTGGCGCTTACGGCAACAGATAACCTTATTGCGGATCTGGGGCTTTTGGTGCCCGGATGGCGCGGCGAATGGGAGGATATCCTGGAATGCGCCCGTGGTCCTGATTGGGTTCTGGATGGTTGGAAAACCCCCATGGCGCTGTGGGGCGCATCAGAACCCGGTAAGCGCAGCGAAGTGATTTGGGAAATGGCGCTTATCGCGCCCATCATGCCGCGTGAGGCGAAAGCATGGTTACCAAAAACAAAAAACGAAACCGAAACGCCGCGTCGCACCACGCAGGTGGTGCGTGACAAGGCCGATTGGCGCAGCGGTGATTTGACGGAACTTGTCGTACGCAATGAAAATCTCATCAGCTTTTCCATAACCTATGAAAACCGCATCAAGCCGCTAAAGCGCCCACGCTCAAAGTTCAGGGTTGCGCAATTTGCCGATGATCGGGGGGTGAACAGCAGATGGCGCTTGACCAATCCACAACCGCAGGCTGCAGCCGCGCCAGAGGCTCAGAAACAAAATCAAACTACCGGCACGCCAGGAGCCATTCAGTCGAGAGCGATTGTTTTAAGTGAAGCGCGCGGTCTTGGGGAAACGATCGAAACCACATCTGACGAAGCTTTGGCAAAGATCGTTGCCCTGGTTGATCGGCTTTCAAACGCGGAGCTTCACGAACGCCTGCTTGGTCCATCCTTGCCGCGACTGAAGCGACTGCGCCCTCCACGGCCTGCCAGCCTTAAGCGTCTGCTTTTTCTGCCTCTTTCCGGCGCATTGATTGATCCGGCCCAGTGGCGTCGCGTGGCCGGGCGAATTCCACGCCACGCCATAAGCCCGCTGATGGATGCTCTCAAGCTGGTTCTCGGTCCCAAGCTCGACGCATTGGCCCTGGAGTTGCGCAACGGAAGTCTAGAGGATCCACAATTGATTGATACCACCGGGCGAAGCCTGTGGTTGGAAGCTTCCCAAGCCACTGCCCGAATGACGCCTGGCCCCTCATGGGCGCTCGCCGGTCTCAACGAAAGGGATTTCGATGCCATCCTTGAATTGGCTCATGGGCTCTGGCGCCATGCGTCACCTTTGTGGGATGGGATGCGTGAGATAAGCGGCAATTGCTTACCAGATGTTCTGCGCTCGGCCCTGCTCGGCCCCGCGCAGGAAGGTCGTCTTGTCTTCACGGCCGCGCTTAATGCCCTGCTGCAACGCGCATCGCAGCCATCCATCCTGCTGTCCATTCACAGCAATTTCGGCCCACAAATGGAAACCGTCATTGAGGAAACCCTGAATGAATGGATTACGACCACCTTGCCAATTCTAATTGAGGATGATTTTGAAACGGGCGCGCGCCTTGCCGCGGAAATCGGTGCCGTAATTTCAACCCTGGATACCTTGCCAAGGCTCAACACCAGGCAAATCGCCCCCATGCTGCCGACCCATCGGCGCAATCTCGATCAATTCTGCCGCAATACTTATCGCGAAATTGTAACAGTGCATATAACCCAACAGCTTCTGGATTTATCGCCCAATAAATCCGATATCCTTGAAGAGGTCGAGGCCATGGCGCGTCTTGCACGCAAGGTGGAAGATACCGGAAGGCGCCTGGGGTCGCAGCAGGTCTATCTCGCCGTTCAGGAGGATTTTCGCGCGCAGATGGGAAAGCTGCTCCGATCCGACAATGCATCAGTGTCAGAACAAGAAGTCGCCAGGATTGAGGAAGTTCTCGTGGGGCGCGAATCGGCCGAACTTCTTTTGTATCGTTTCCGCCGCGGCTGAACTGCGGAAGGCAAGGTCGTGGTGACGGGGTAACAAAGTGCTGCCATCGAATAGATACCCCAGCTAAGGGCGGCCTTCATCCACCCCTATTCCTTAACGACATTTCCTTCTGCGGCGATTGAACGTGCCAGGTGCTTCAGGCGCGCTGTTGGACGAAAAAATGCCGAGCGCCCCGGTATGGCGCTTGGCCCCATCGCCTTGGCCGATATTTTGGTTTTCACGATCAAGGCGCGCAATGATGGCAGGCGGTGTGCCCGCCGGCATCCAGGAACCATTCCAGGAAGCGAAGTAAAGGCGGGTAGGCAGCTTCGGCCACCATTGGCACATCGGGCGGGGTTTCAGGGCGCCGCGCCAGCACCATACATAAAGAAAAGGAGAGCCTTGCGTCATGGAGGCGTGCTGTCGCATTTGTCATCCTCCGCTTTGAATCACGCTCATTCAGGCAAAATCGAATTCACGGTAGCCGCCTGCGGCGACTTGATCCGCGATGCGGCGATATTCCACCGCGCCACCATAATAGCCAAGGGTGCGGCGAACATCACGCCCTGCCACATTGCGATTGACGCCGGTTTGCCAGGAATTCACCTCAGCGAACAATAGTCCGGCCACGGCTTCCTCCACCTTGTCAGCCCACCACTGCACGGCATCCGACTTTGGTTCCACACGCGTCAGGCCGTGATTGCGCATATGAATGACAAGGCCAGTGACCCAATCGACGATTTCTTCGATATTGCGTGGGATATTGCCGCGTGCGGTATGGGGGCCAAGCACCATGAGCATATTGGGGAAGCCTTCGGCCATCACCCCAAGGAAGGTTTTGGGTGTTGCGGCCCAATCCTGCCTTAGGCTGCGCCCGCCTGGGCCGCGAATATCAATCCGATCATAAGGTCCGGTCACGCCATCAAAACCTGTCGAGAATATCAATATGTCAAAGCCGAATTCTTCCGTGGTGGTCTTGATTCCTTCAGTTGTGATGCGTTCAATCGGTGTCTCATTGATATCCACCAGGCGCACATTAGGTTGGTTATAGACCTCGTAATAGCCGCTTTCCAAAGGCAGGCGTCTGGTGCCAAAGCCGTGATTTTTCGGGATGAGTTTTTCGGCAATTGCCTGGTCCTTCACCCTTTCCCTGATCTTGCGCGCCATGAAATCACTCGCCAGCGCATTGGCTTCCTTATTCGTCAGCACATCGGCAAAATTGCCGACCCAAATGCCAAAGCCGGGTTCGGCATAAAGCTTTTCCCAAAAGGCTTCGCGTTCTTCGGCGGAGACTTCCAGGGCCTTGCGCGGATCAGTCTGATGGATGAAGCAGGTGGCGGTTTCGCGGCAGCGGGCGAAGATTTCCGGATAGCTTGCCTTGATCTTGGCCTGTTCTTCTGCGGTGATCCTTCGGTTATGCAAAGGCGCGGCCCAATTCGGCGTGCGCTGAAACACGGTCAAGTGGCCGACATCCTTGGCGATGGTTTGGATGATTTGAATGGCGGTCGCGCCGGTGCCGATGATACCAACGCGCTTGCCCGTGAAATCCACCGGATCATGCGGCCAACGGGCGGTATGGAAGGCCTGACCCTGAAAGGAATCGCGGCCTGGAATATTGGGCAAGGTGGGCGCCGAAAGCGGGCCAAGTCCCGTGATCATGAGTGGCGCGCGGCATTCCTCGCCGTTTTCCAGCGTCACGGTCCAGATATTTCGCGCATCATCAAAATGCGCTGCCTTGATGCGGCTATTGAAGGTGATGTGCTTGCGCAGATCGAATTTATCAGCAACGAAATTCAGATAGCGGAGCGTATCCGGCTGGGCCGCGAAATGCTCCGGCCACTCCCATTCCTGAAGCAGTTCTTCAGAGAAGGAATAACCATAGGACCAGCTTTCGGAATCAAACCGCGCACCAGGATAGCGATTCCAATACCAGGTGCCACCCACATCCGAACCCGCTTCGAAAACACGAAGCTTCATGCCGAGTTCGCGCAGCCGGATCAGCTGATACATGCCGGAAATGCCGGCGCCGATGATGATGGCGTCCGTATCGGCGATAGGGCAGGGTTTCTCAGCCATAATACACGCTTTCGTGAATTGACGATGGATAATATTGGGCTTGTTCGTTGTTTGCTCTCGTACTCAGGCTGTATAACACGGCAAATTTGCCTGAACTGCAATGCGGGTGCCATGCTGGCTTTGGATAGCGGAGAGATCATCATGGCGCGTTTCAATGGCGAGGTTATTTTGATTTCAGGCGGCGCACGCGGGCAGGGTGCCGCCGAAGCCCGGCTTCTGGTCGCGGAAGGTGCGCGCGTTATTCTTGGCGATGTGCTGCAAGCCGAAGGCGAAGCCCTGGCGCGGGAACTTGGCACCGCCGCGCAATTCCTCAAGCTTGATGTGACCGAAGAAGCCGATTGGGCGCGCGCCGTGGCAGCGGCGGAAGCGCGCGGGAAGCTGACAGGCTTGGTCAATAACGCCGGCATCTATGTGCCGAAGCTGATGATGGAAACCGATGCGGCCTTATTCGAACGCCACACACGCATCAATCAACTCGGCTGTTTTCTTGGCATGAAAGCCGTGGTGCCGGCGATGGAAAGGGCGGGTGGTGGTTCGATTGTGAATATCTCCTCCACCGCCGGGCTGCGCGGTTCGGCGCGCGCCTTCGCTTATGGCGCCACGAAATGGGCGCTGCGTGGCATGACGAAATCCGCCGCCCTTGAACTGGCGCCGCGCGGCATTCGCGTCAATTCCGTCCATCCCGGCCCGATCACCACACCGATGCTGGACATACGCTCGCCCGAGGAAAACGCTGCGCGATTGAAATCCGTGCCCATGGGACGGCAGGGCACGGCGGATGAGGTTGCGCGGCTTGTCTCGTTTCTGCTGTCTGATGACAGCGGCTATATGACCGGGTCGGAACTCGCCATTGATGGCGGTGCCACGCTTTGAAACATCTCAGTATCCCAGGCTGAAATCCACGAGATTGATCAACGGCCGGCCGGCGCGCATATTGTGGATATTCTCCACCACCTGAGGTGCGACGCTGGATGGGATGGTGATGCTGGCGGCATGCGGTGTCAGGAACACTTTGGGGTGCGTCCAGAAGGGGCTTTCCGGCGGCAGCGGTTCGGGTTCGAACACATCCAGCGCAGCGCCGGCGATATGGCCGGAATCAAGCGCGGCCAGCATATCTTCCGCCACCATGTGGCCGCCACGCGCGCCATTGATCACATAAGCCCCGCGCGGCAGGGTGGCGAGCAGCTTGGCATTCAAAACGCCGCGCGTTTCAGGTGTGAGTGGCAGTAGGCAGATCAGAATATCGCTTTGCGCCGCCATGGCCAGCAGCCCATCCGCGCCATGGAAGGTTTGCACGCCGGGCAGCGTCTTTGCGCTGCGCGACCAGCCCATGACCGGAAAGCCAAGTGCGGTCAGCACGCGCGCGGAAGCGCTGCCCAATTCACCAATACCGAGGATGCCGATGCGCCTTTCCGCCGTGCTGGGTGCGGATAATTCCAGCCATTCCTTGCGCTGTTGCAAAGCGCGGTATTCCGGGTCCTGCCGGTGAAAGCGCAGCACATTCAGCAGCACCCATTCCGCCATGGCGCTGGTCAGCAGCACATCCTTCAGCCGCGCCACTGGAATACCGGGCGGCGGTCCAGGCGCGCGCAGCAAATGATCAACACCCGCCCCCATGGAGACAATCAGCTTCAGGTTTGGATAGCGGCGCAATTCCATCATGTCATGCGCGGTCCAAACCACGGCGGCTTCAATTTCCGCTGGGTTGCCCGCATCAGGATACATGCGAATTTCCAAGCTGGGATCAACGGCCAGCAGCGCCGCCTTCCAATCCTGCATGGTATGCGCCTTGGTTGAAAGCAGAATGGCCATTACGCGTTTTCCTTTGACAAAGCTTCATCCAGCCGGCGCACAAAGCCGCGCCAATCATCCCGCCTGGTCGCGGCCCATTCCGTGCCATCGGGCAGCTTGGCATAAAGGCTCAGGATGCTTTTGGACCAGAGGAAATCAAATTCCTGCGGCGATGAAAGCGCCAGCGCAGCGGTGCGTTCAAACACGCCATCCTTGATTTTCGGCATGATTTTCGTAAGCCACCACCAGCAGCCAATGCCAAGCACCACCATGCCGGCCCAGGTGCCGCCCTGCTGCACGCCAAGCGCTTCCAGGGGCGTGCCACCCCATTTCAGCGCAATGAAGCTGGTGGTCAGGATGGTGGCCGTTGGCCAAACATTCTCCCAGGTGCGATAGACCGGGGAGCCCGGCGAATTCATCCGACGCAGGCTGACGCCAAGCTTTACCTGCTCGGCATCCAGCATTTCCTTCAGGCGTTCCAATTCACTCACTGTCAGTTCATCGCCTTTTCATTGCTGGAAAGTTCAAACGCCGCGGCCATCAATTGCCGCGTATAGGGCTGCTTTGGCGCCTGCACCAGCGCCGTGGCTTCGCCTTCTTCCACCACAAGCCCATCCTTCAGCACCGCAATGCGATGCGCCATGGCGCGCACTACGCGGAGATCATGGGAGATGAACACGTAAGCCAGCCCATGGCGCGCCTGCAAATCGCGGAGCAAATCCACCACCTGCGCCTGCACGCTGACATCCAACGCGCTTGTCGGTTCATCCAGCACCACCAGGCTTGGCTTCAGCACCATGGCGCGCGCAATGGCGATGCGTTGGCGCTGCCCGCCGGAAAATTCATGCGGGTAGCGTTCGGCCATGGTGGGATCGAGGCCCACTTCGCGCAAAGCCTCTGCCACGCGCGCCAGGCGCTCAGTGCGCGGCAGGCCGGCTTCATGCACTTCCAAGCCCTCGCCAATGATCTCCGCAACGCTTAGGCGTGGTGAGAGTGCGCCGAAGGGATCCTGGAAGACAATCTGCATACGCCGCCGCCAAGGCCGCAGCGCGCGGGTGGACAGCGCCTGCAAATCCTGCCCGGCAAAGACAATGCTGCCCTGGCTATCCGCCATGCGGAGCAGCGCCAGGCCGAGCGTTGTCTTGCCGGAGCCACTTTCACCCACCAGGCCAAGCGTCTCCCCAGCGCGCAGCGACAGCGACACGCCATTCACGGCCTTCACTTCGGCAACAACGCGGCGCAACAGCCCGCGACGGATCGGGAAATGCACGCGGATATCGCGCGCTTCCAGCGTGGTTGTCGCATCGGTTGGAATCGGCGCCGGCGCGCCGCGTGGTTCGGTCGCCAATAGCATGCGTGTGTATTCATGGCGCGGCGCGGCAAAAACCTCGGCAACCTTGCCCTGTTCCACCGCATTGCCATCCTTCATCACCACCACACGATCCGCATGGCGGCGGACAATGGAAAGATCATGCGTGATCAGCAGCATCGCCATGCCAAGCCGTTGCTTGAGCGCGGCGAGCAATTCCAAAATCTGCGCCTGGATAGTCACATCCAAGGCCGTGGTGGGTTCATCGGCAATCAGCAGCTTCGGATCATTGGCGAGTGCCGCGGCAATCATCACGCGCTGGCGCTGACCGCCGGAAAGCTGATGCGGATAGGCGCCCAAACGGTCCTCGGCCTGCGGAAAGCCAGCCAGGCGCAGTAATTCAATCACGCGTGCGCGGAGCGCATCGGCGGCCATGGGGCGATGCAGCGTGATGGCTTCGGCGATCTGACGCTCGATCGTGTGCAATGGATTGAGCGAGGTCATGGGTTCCTGAAACACCATCCCCGCCACACCGCCGCGCAATTCGCGGAGCTGTCTGTCATCCGCGTCCAGCACCGAAACGCCATCCAGGGTGATGGACCCCGCAGGGTTGCTGCCGGCGCTGGACAGCAAGCGCAGGCAGGAAAGCGCGGTCACGGATTTGCCGCTGCCGCTTTCACCCACCAGCGCCAGGGTTTCGCCAGGCTCTACGTCAAAGGAAACGCCGCGCACCACGTCGCGTCCACGAAAGGCGACGGATAGATCACGCACCGAAAGCAGCGCCATCAGCCCTGCCCTCCGGGCAGTTTGCGCGGGTCAAAGGCATCGCGCACCGCTTCGCCAATGAAAATCAGCAGCGTCAGCATCCCACCCAGCACAAAGAAGCTGGTCAGCGCGAGCCAGGGCGCGGTGAGGTTGTTCTTGCCCTGATTGACCAATTCCCCGAGCGAGGGCGAACCCGGCGGCAGACCAAACCCCAAAAAATCGAGCGAGGCCAGCACTGTCACGCTGCCAGACAAAATGAAGGGCAGGAAGGTAAGTGTCGCAACCATCGCATTCGGCAGGATATGGCGCTGCATGATCCGCGCATCGGAAACACCAAGCGCCTTGGCGGCGCGTACATAATCGAAATTGCGACCGCGCAGAAATTCGGCGCGCACCACGCCGGTCAGGTTCATCCAGGAAAACAGCAGCAGAAAGATCAGCAGCACCCAGAAGCTCGGTTCAATCACACTCGCCAGGATGATCAGCAGAAAAAGCTGCGGCATGCCGGACCAGATTTCAATGAAGCGCTGAAACAGCAAATCCGTGGTGCCGCCATAAAATCCCTGCACTGCGCCCGCCGCAATGCCGATGACGGAGCTGATGATGGTCAATGCAAAACCAAACAGCACGGAAATGCGAAAGCCATAAATCACCCGCGCCAGCACATCGCGCGCCTGATCATCCGTTCCAAGCCAATTGCGCGCCGAAGGTGGCGCTGGTGCGGGGCGGCCCAAATCGCGCACCACGCTGCGATAGGAATAGGGGATCAGCGGCCAGATCAGTGTGGCACCTTTCGCCTCAATTTCCTCGCGAAAGCCGCGATCATGCCAATCGGCCAGCGTCGGCAAGCCATCTTCGATAATGTCGCTTTCGGCGTAATCCACCAGCACCGGCGCATACCAGCGCCCATCAATGCGCGCCACGATGGGGCGGTCATTGGCGAGAAACTCGGCAAAAAGTGTGATGAAGAACAGCACGCCGAAAATGATCAGCGACCAATAGCCGCGCTTATTGGCACGGAAATTCGCCAACCGGCGCTGCGTCAGCGGGGAGAGCGTCATCGCCGCGCCTCAAAATCAATGCGCGGGTCCACCAGCGTATAGGTGAAATCGCCGATGATCTGCATCACCAGCCCCATCAGGGTGAAGATGTAAAGCGTGGCGAACATCACCGGATAATCGCGGCGGATGGCGCTTTCAAAACCAAGCAGGCCAAGCCCATCA
>JBIIIE010000395.1:0-2909 GCA_044235135.1 Roseomonas sp.
TGGCGCAAGGCGATGCGCCCTTTGATGTGGCCGCGCCGCGCTGGCTTTCCAAGCGCAATTTCGGCTGCCTGATGGCCAATGAACGGCTTGCCCTGCTGCATACGGCCTTTGACCCGCATGATGGCAGCCTCGCTATCCGCGCCCCCGGCGCCGCGCCCTTTCTGGGCGATACCCGCACGGAAGAAGGCAAGGCCGCCATCGCCGCCTATCTGACCGCCTTTCTTGGCCCCGAAGCGCGTGGTGAGCCGCGCTTTATCGAAGCCCCCGGCCATCGCTTTTCGGATGTGGCGATGAAGGTGGTTTCCATCATTGGTCTTTCCAGCTTGCATGCGCTGGAAGCCGAGGCCGGCATGGTGCTGGACCCCATCCGCTTTCGCGCGAATTTCTATTTCTCGGGCGGGCGGCCCTGGGCGGAGTTTGATTGGCTCGGCAAGGAAATCCAGATCGGCCAGGTGCGGTTGAAGGTGGTGAAGCGCATCGTGCGCTGTGCGGCGACCGAGGTGAACCCGGAAACCGCCGCGCGCGATGCGAACCCACCGCGCGATCTGCGCCGGCATTTCGGCCATGCGGATTTGGGCGTCTATGCCGAGGTTCTGGAAGGCGGAAATATCGCGCTTGGCGATGCGCTGGAACCGATGATGCTGGATTTGTGAGAATGCCTTTTTTCTGCCGCTTGGTGCGCGCATAAAAGCAAAGTCAAAGGAGTCGTCGCCATGACCTTGAAGCTCCGTTACCTTGCTGTATTGGCCTTGGGATTAATCGGCTTCGCAGTTTCCGCTGCCTCCGCCGCAGCGCATCCGCAATATGGTTATGGTTATCACCCCAGGCCGCATCACTCCCCGCGCGGCCATGGGGAAGTCATTATCATTCAGCCCCCGGTGCGCTACGCGCCGCCGCCCATCTATTACGCCCCGCCGCCCGTCTATTACGCGCCGCCACCGCCCTATTATTACGCCCCGCCGCCCGCCTATCACATGCCGGCGCCCTATCCGCGTTATGGGCATTACGGGCGGCCTGGCGTTTCGTTCAACTTCCGCTTTTGATCCTGACTTGCGTGCCGCTCCCAAGCGGCGCAGGTTCCGCGCATAATGTGTACGCTTGTTTTGCTCAACCGGCCTGATCATGAATGGCCGATGCTGATTGCCGCCAATCGGGATGAAAGGGTGGATCGCGCCTGGGATGCCCCGGCGGCCTGGTGGTCCGATTATCCCGGCGTGATCGGGGGGCGAGACCGCAGCGCGGGCGGCACCTGGATGGCGCTTGGCCCGCATGGCGTGCTGGCGGCGGCCTTGAATCGTCCGGGCAGCCTTGGACCGGCGGCTGGCAAGCGAAGCCGTGGCGAATTGCCATTGATGGCCGCCAATGCAGAGACAGCTGAAGCGGCGGCTGATGCCATTACCCGGCTAGATGCCGGCGCCTGGCGGCCCTTCAACCTGGTTATCGCGGATCGGCGCAGCGCATTTTACATCGAAGCCTTGGGCGAAGGGCACCCGCAGGCCGCGCCGATGGCGCCTGGGCTTTCCATGGTGACATCCCACCCGCCCAATGATGAAAGCCACCCCCGCACGCGGCGCCATTTGCCACGCTTTCGCGCGGCCGGGGCACCCGATCCCGCGCGCGGCGATTGGCGCGCCTGGGAAGAACGCCTGGCCGATGACAGCCATGAGGGTGATCTGGCCGCGACGCTGAAAGTGCCGCTGCTGGCGGGTTATGGCACTGTGTCGTCAAGCCTTTTAGGTTTTGGCGCGACGGGGGAAAGGCTTTGGCGCTTCTGCCCCGCCCCGCCAGGCGAGGGGGTGTTTGGGGATGTCGGTCGGCGCTGAAAGGGCTACGCCTTCAAGCCCCAAAACGTATCGTGACGTCGCGAAACTGCTGCCGCAACAGCGCCATTGAAGGGCGCTTCAGGCATTCCAGGAATTCCGGCGTCACGACCGCATCTGGATTAATGGCGCAGGCTTCCCGGATATAGCGTTCGGCGGCGGCTGCAAGCTTCAGGTCCAAGGCGCCTTTGGCATTGCGCGGCATTTGGCTGGCGTGGTGCGCCCGCGCCCTTGGCATGATCTGTTGCGCCATATCGGGCGATAGGGCTTGCTCATTCAATTCAAGGGTGCGGCGCAAATCCTCAGCTGTTTGGGCAGTGCGCAGCAGTGCACGTGTCTGGCTGCCCGGATGCATCCGGAAATAGGCAACGGCATTGGGGACATAAAGCCAAGGAACCTGCATCGCTGCCCTGAACCAGAATTCCCAATCACCGGTATAGGGAAGGTCTTCCCTGAACAGGCCGATTTTCTCGAAGGTTTCCCGCTGAATGACAACGGCCGGAATTTGCAGCGTATTGACGGCGGCCAAGCGGGCGCGGAACGCATCGCCCAGAAGGCCCGCGCCTTCCGCCAATGGCGTGGCAGCTTGGAAGGCCTTGGTTTCTTCCCGATAATTGATGTGATGGCCCACCGCCGCGCCAATTGGCCGAGTGGCTGTTGTGATGGCCTGTTCCATGCTGGCGTAGAAGCCAGGGCCGATCCAATCATCATCGGCAATGATGTGTATCCATCGCCCCCGGCTTCGCCTGATGGCGGCGTTGATGTTTGGGAATGTGCCGATGTTTTGCGGATTGCGTGTATAAAGGCCCCTCCCGTCAGTCCATTCGGCAACCAGGGATGAAAGCTCGCTTATCGGATCATTATCCGAGACCAGAATTTCCAAATTTTCCTTGTCCACACCTTGGGACAAAACAGAATCAAGGCACGATTTCAGAAGATCATTGCGCTGGAAAGTTGGAATAATGACAGACCAAAATGGCCTCGGCTCAGCAACCGGCGCACATGGCGGAAGCAACGAAAAGGACAAATCACCATTCATCGCGCTGCGCTCTGGCTCATTTCATAGCGTTCAGCGTTTAGAGTGTTCAA
>JBIIIE010000071.1:0-10346 GCA_044235135.1 Roseomonas sp.
GCCATAGGCAAAGCCGCCCATGATGGAGACATTGGCGATGCGCTTATCAGCTGCTGCCCATTCCTGGCCGAGGTTGATCACCTCGGCATAGGGCCCTTGCGCGGTCAGCATGGAAACGGTGGGTGCGACAATCGGCAAGCGGCGAAAGGCGCGATGGAAACGCTCACCTGCCAGAAGTCGGCGCATCAAAGCGGCACTTTCCGCGCCGCGTTCGCGCATATCCAGATGCGGGTTGGTGCGATAGCCGACAAAGGCATCGGTCAGCGCCACCATGCGGTCCGAAACATTGCCGTGCAGATCGTAGGAACAAACCAGCGGCACATCGCCGAGAATCTCGCGGATCAGCGCTTGCAAACTTCCTTCCGGGTCAAGATCAGCGGTGGCGAGCCCCGCGCCATGCAGCACGCAATAAACGCCATCCACGCGCCCTTTCAGTGCCGTCAGGCCTTCACGCCATTGGCGCATGAAGCCATCGAAAACGGACTGTTCCACCGGGCCATTGGGTTCGGCCATGGCGAGCAGGATGGGGCAGGGTTCCCAGGCGCCGCTTGCATCCATGGCGGTGACGAAGCCTGGCATTTCACCAAGTGCGGCGGGGGCGGCGGAACGCGCATCGGACACAATGGTATCGCCTGCAATCAGGCAGCGCGTTTCAAAATCCCGCAATGTCGCGGGTGGAGCAAAACGGTTGCATTCAATGGAAAAACCCAGAAGGGCAATGCGCGGCCCGGCCATCAGATGGCTACTCCTAGAAGTTCCGCGATGCGCGGGGTGGATTTCAAGCCTGTGCCGGTCAGCACCACCACGGTGGTTTCATCGGCGCGGATCGTGCCGGCTTCCAGCAATTTCGTGAACGCCGCTGCGGCTTGCGCACAAGTCGGTTCCACGTAAATGCCGGTACGCGCCAATTCCAAAGTGGCAGCGCCAATTTCGGCTTCGGTCAACATCACCGCACTGCCTTGGCTTTCGTGCAAAACTGCCATGACTTCCGGGGTGCGAATCGGCTGCGCGATGGCGGTGCCTTCCGCAATGGTCGGCACGGCGGCCACTGCCGGCTGTTGCAGAAAGGCGCGTGCAATCGGCGCGCAGTTTTCCGGCTGAGCGGCAAAAATGCGTGGCAGTTTTGTGATCTCACCGGCGCGCTGCAATTCGGCAAAGCCAATGCCGCAGCCGAGCACATTGGACCCCGCGCCGCAGGGCACAATCACATTATCGGGCGCGACAAAACCCAAATCTTCCCATAATTCATAGGCGAGCGTTTTCGTGCCGTGCAGGAAGAAGGGGTGCCAATTATGGCTGGCGTAGAAGATATCCTTGGCCTGGCGCAACGCCTCATCCGCGCAATCCTGGCGGCTGCCCGGCACCAATTCGATCTCGGCGCCCGAAGCGCGTGATTGCACCGTTTTGGCAGGGGAGGTCGACGCCGGCACCAGGATCTTCGCGCGCATCCCGCCCGCCGCAGCATAGGCCGCGACTGCGGCGCCGCCATTGCCGGAGGAATCCTCCAGCACATGCGCCACACCCTGCGCGCGGAGCAGGGAGAGCATCACCGATGCGCCACGATCCTTGAAGGACCCGGTCGGCATGAACCATTCGCATTTCACCAAAGCGGAGGCACCGCCAATCACGCGCGGCACCAATGGCGTGCAGCCCTCCCCCATGGTGATCGGGTCATCCGGGAGGAAGGGAAGTGCCGCACCATAGCGCCAGAGCGAGCGATCCTCGGTGCGGATCGCCGCGCGGGTGATGCCGGGCAGCGGCGTCAGCATCAGGGGGGCTTGGCCGTCGCCACACCAGCGCGGCGTGGCAAGCGGATAGGTGGCCCCGCTGCGGGGGTCCAGATAGGCGATTTCGATCATGGGCATAGCATGATCGGTTTTGGGGATTCTTGCCATGGCCTTGAATGGGGCTTGGGGCGAAGCCTCTGGCCAGTTGCTTCGAGTCTCTTGGTTTGGCTTTTTGAGGCTACTTTGGCAGGAGCTTGATATAGCCCTGCATCGAAAATGCTTGGGGCAAAATTGAGGCCGCAAAAATCAAGGAGGAGAGCCTCCCGGCAGACTTTTCAGGGCTGGATTACTCCGCTAAAAAACCATCGTGTCTCAAAGCAAGATCATTCATGAAGACGAAAACTGCCTTGTGGTTCATCAGACTGGGCAATCGGACTTCACCCTTCTTTCATTTGCAAGTATAGGGGATGCTCCAAGGGGGAATTGGTTTTGGGGTAAGACAACATTCGAAAAACTTGGCATCGACAGTATTGGTATCGTATCCAAGGCGCCCCATCGATATTCGCGCAGCGTCATGTCGCAGACTGTTCCTGCAATAAATGCACATGCGCAACCCATTCGCATTGGATATGGGTTCAGCATGGGCGCTTATGGCGCTTTGAGAAATGGGCGTCTTTTGGGGCTTACGCATGTCCTTGCGCTATCCCCAGTCAATTACGCCCTTACCTCCGCTAATATCAGAAAAACCATCTGGGATCACGGCTTCTGCCCTGAACGAAATGAAGGGCCCCTATTGGCGTCTCAGGAATTGGCGCCTGTCAATCTGCAAATCCTAGACCCGTTTTTTCCGTTGGATTGGGAACAGGGGGAAGTTTTTGCCTCGGCGGGCAAAATTCGAACAATAAGGACACCATTCACTGATCACTTTACCATTGGCCTGATGCGCGGCTCAGATACTCTCAAGCAGACTATAAGTCTTTTGTTGGACCAGGACTTCAATGGCATCAGTGCACTTCTGAACAAGATCAGAAGGGTGGCACCGGAGCGGGCCGTCAATTTAGCGAGGGGGTCATTGGCGCGTGGTAACCATGGGCGTGCTAACCGGTTGTGGCAAAGGGCACTCGAAAAAGGCGTCAAGCACGAAGTCATTGAACGTGCCCAGATAAGCGGTCTTGTTGAATACGGACGACGTCACCTTGCATCTTGTTCCGAAGCAGAAACTGACGGGGTCGAACAGTTTATTGAAAAAATTGCGCTTGAAGCGCCTACCGCACTCCGCCTTCAGCGAGAATTGGCGCATTGGTGTATGGTTTATTCTGCTCCCAAAGCGGCCTTGGGACCATTACGGCGCGCTGTGGGGCTTGCCCCGGGTGACATGGATGGCTGGTTGACGCTTGGGCGCGCACTTCATGTTTCAGGGCAAACAAAGGAAGCGCTGCAAATACTTCGAGAAGCGCGCAAAACTTTCGGTAATCAGCAAAAACTAATTGCCCTTGTCAACGAGCTCCGGCTAGGATCCCTTCTGCAGTTTGAGGGAAAACCGAGGGGAAAGTTGGTTAAGCGCTTTGGGCTTGAGAGGCGGATCATTAAACTGGCTTCTCTAATTGAGACATTTAAGTCGGTGTTCAGGAAGTAAGGTTTACGTTCCCGCACAGGCCGGCTCATTGAAACCGCTTTAAATGACTGCATGTTTCCATTTTGCATGTCGCCATGCGTCTCCGACCAGGGTGAGGATGCCCTAATTGAACCGCTTTTGCGCCACCAGGCCAATAGATGTAGTAACGTATTTATTCACCTGAAGTTTCAAATGGGGCGTAGAGAAAGGCGGTAGGTCCACATGAGAGTCGACCTGTCCGCTACCTGGAAACAGATTGATTGCCCAAGGTTTATGCCCCTCTTCGATCAACCGGTTGTACAGCCTTTCAATATCCTTCCGCCTGAAAAGCGAAAGCCCCGGACTTTCGAAGGTATCCTCATTGGACGTGAGATTGAATTCAGTTGTGTGAATCGCAAGTCCGCCCGGTTTGAGAGTTTCTAGACTGTTGCGGAAAAAATCTAATCCCTTTTCAATAGACCCTAAATGTTCAAAGCAGCAGGCGGACCAGCAGAAATCGAAATTTCGCAGGCTTTCTGGTATATTGTTCATGTCCACGAACTCAAAAGACACATGCTTTTCGAATTTCGCACGCGGGACAATCCCGCGGCGCCAAATTTGCTCCCGGCCTGCCGCATGCTGATTCGTCGTAGCCCACCCCTGTCCCTCAATAGTAGAAGGCGGCGCATCGGTGGCCAGAACGTCCATTCCAAGCTTTGCGAAATATGACGGAAGACGTTCCTTTCCAACACCGAAACCAAGTGCACGCACTCCTGCACGCAAAAGACCCCCCCGTCGCAGCACGGCCATAATCCAGATAAATTCCCACGGTTTACGATGCATAAAAGTAGCTTTCATCCCGAGTTTCGCGCAAAAATCCGCATACAAACGCTCATGAAACTGTGCCTCAGTACAGAGCTGAGAAGTTGGCCTAGCGAGGCTCGGGGGGCGCAATATCATAGGGATAGCTGGATTCGATGGCGGTTCGAACAAGAATAAGGGTGCCGACCATCCGTTTTGCGATAAAAGGAAAGCCCGAAATTCTGCGGTTTGCGAAAAAGCTTGGCGCATACTGTCAAAATTAGGATGATGGTAATGAGCCTCTATCTCGCCAGTACGCGGTGACCTTCCCAAAAAAAGCCTGATGGCCCATGCAATGGCTTTTCGGGAAGGTGCCAGACGGTCAGTCTGTCGTGTTGCAAGCCCGACCTGCTGCGGTAGGCGGCGCAAAAATGCATAGAAACCCGCTGCATTTCGCAAACCATATCGAATCTTTTCGGCGAATAATGATCTGGGTGTTCCGCGATCATCGTTCATGGGGCCAAGTCCCGTGCTTCACAAACTCTCTTTCCGAAAAAGGGAAGCTATTCCGGGGCATCTTGACCCCGACGCAAGCGATGCGAAAAAACAAAATCGAACTCCCCACTTCACAACCCGCAAGCCGCATCCAAAAACGCCCCACCCAACGTCCCCGGCGCTGCCTCACGGAACCCGCTACGCCGCGGGCGTTCCGCATGTACGGGTTGCTGCGCATTGCGCCTTGCGAACCAGGCGCCTTCCAGCGGGCGCCATTGCCGTTCCGCGCAGCGATACTCACCAACGAAGCGCACCGAAAGCGCCCGCCCCCCGGTTTCCGGAATGGGGATGGATTCGCGCAAATTGAGCATGATCCAGGCCCTCCGCACGGGGCCCGAGGTATTCAATTCGCGTTCCTGGACATAGCCGCTTTCAAACATTTCATTGCTGAAGCCAATGGAACGCCAGCCCACCAGGCCGGGGCCGGGTGGTTCGGGCACTGCCTGGGGCGCGGGTTGACGCGCCTGCTGCGCACAGCCAGCCAATCCCAATGCAAGAACCGAAGCTGCCAACCACCGCCCCATGATACGCCCCCCTTGGCTTTTGTGTGATCGCATTTTCCGAGCCGCCAAGTGATACTACTTGGCTTGAAAATGCTTTGTTTGATCGCATTTTCCGAGCCGCCAAGTGATACCGCTTGGCTTGAAAATGCTTTGTTTCATCGCATTTTCCGAGCCGCCAAGTGATACTACTTGGCTTGAAAATGCTTTGTTTCATCGCATTTTCCGAGCCGCCAAGTGATACTACTTGGCTTGAAAATGCTCAGCCCATATTCACCATAATGGTCTTCTTATGGGTGAAATGTTCCAGCATGGCTTCCAGCGATGCTTCCTTGCCAAGCCCGGATTGCTTCACACCCCCATAGGAAAGATTGGCCTGCACCACCAAATTCTGGTTGATCTGCACCAGGCCCGCTTCCAGCCGATGCGCCAGATCAAGCCCGACCTTCAGGTTATTGGTCCAAAGGCTCGCCGCCAGGCCGTAGACGGAATCATTCGCCTCGGCCAGTACCGCTTCCGGGTCATCAAAGGGCTGGATCACGGTCACGGGGCCAAAGATTTCTTCCTGCACCAGGCGGCTTTCTCGCGTCAGGCCTGTGAAGATCACCGGCTGGAGGAACAGCCCCTTCTTCAGCGCGGGGTCTTCCGGCATGCGGCTGCACACATGTGCGGTGGCGCCGGCGGTGGCGGTGCCTTCGGCGATAAAGCCCTTCACCTTGTCGAATTGGCCTTGGCTGATGATGGTGCCGATATCGGTCTTTTCATCCAGGGGATCGCCCATCACCATGCCATTTACCGCATCCTTCATGGCGGTGACGAAGCGGTCAAAAATCGGACGCTCCACATAAATGCGTGACGCCGCGGTGCAGCTTTGCCCCTGGCGCGTGAAGCGCATGGAGGTCAAGGCGCCGGAAACCGTCTTATCAAAATCGCAATCCGCAAAGACGATCATCGGGCTCTTGCCGCCCAATTCCAGCGTGACGGGGATCAGTTTTTCAGCCGCGGCGCGATAGACAATCTTGCCGGTCTCAACCGACCCGGTGAAGGTGACTTTCTTCACCAAGGGATGCGCCACCAGCGGCGCCCCGCATTCCGGGCCAAAGCCGCTCACCATATTGAAGACACCTGGCGGCAGCACGCGGTTCATGATTTCGCAAATGCGCAGCACGGCCAGCGGCGCTTCTTCCGCGCTTTTCACCACAACGGCATTGCCCGCCACCAGCGCCGGCGCCACTTTCAGCGCCATCAGCAGCATGGGCACATTCCAGGGGATGATGGCGCCCACCACGCCGAGTGGCTCACGCACCGTCACGGAAAGCACATTGGGGGCGAAGGGCACGCTTTCGCCCTTCAATTCGCTGCCAAGGCCGCCGAAGAATTCGAAAACATCGGCGACAACATTGGCTTCCACACGGCTTTCCGTGCGCAACGCCTTGCCGGTTTCAAGCGCGATCAGCCGGCCCAATTCATCCACATGTTCCTTCAAAAGGGCCGCGCATTGATGCACCAAGGCCCCGCGCTTCCGCGCCGGCAGCTTGGCCCATTCCTTCTGCGCCTTGGCGGCATTGGCGACGGCCGCATCCACATCCGCCGCATCGCCTTCCGCCGCGCGGGCCACTTCAATGCCAGTGGCCGGGTTCACCACCGCGAAGGTCTTGCCGGAACGCGCCGGCACATAGGCGCCGCCGATGAAATGCAGCCCGGACAGCGCCTTGGCCAGCGCAAAGGGGTCTGCCGAAGGGGCGGTGGGTGTGGGGTGCGGGCGATCCAGCATGGGGGGTCCTCTCTCAACTCGGCCAAGCCATAGCGCCTGGGCGCCGCTTAGGGAACCTGTAACGCCGGGGTCTTGGCGCCCCGGGCGGACCGGTGTAGCCACCCGCCCGAAACCCCTGCAACCGGAATCTCACGCCATGGCCGCCATTGCCGATATCATCGCCCGCGAAGTGCTGGATTCGCGCGGCAACCCGACCGTGGAGGCCGAGGTGGTGCTGGATACCGGCGCCCGCGGCCATGCCATTGTCCCCTCCGGCGCTTCCACCGGCGCGCATGAAGCGGTGGAACTGCGTGATGGCGACAAGGCCCGCTATGGCGGCAAGGGCGTGCTGAAGGCGGTGGCAAGCGTTGAAGGCGAAATCTTCGACGCGATTTCGGGCCTCGACCCGCTCGATCAGATCAAGATAGACGAGACGATGATAGAATTGGACGGCACGCCCAATAAGGCGCGGCTGGGGGCCAATGCGATGCTTGCGGTCTCTCTCGCGGTGGCCAAGGCGGCGGCGGCGGATTTGAACATTCCGCTCTATCGCCATGTTGGTGGCGTTTTCGCGCGCACCCTGCCGGTGCCCATGATGAATATCGTCAATGGCGGCAAGCATGCCGATAACCCGATCGATATTCAGGAATTCATGATCATGCCGGTCGCCGCCGGCACGATTGCCGATGCGGTGCGCATTGGATCCGAGGTCTTCATGGCGCTGAAAAAGGCGCTGCATGATGCCGGCCATTCCACCAATGTGGGTGATGAGGGCGGCTTCGCCCCCAATTTGAAAAGCGCGGATGAGGCCTTGGCCTTCATCACCAAGGCCTGCGAAGCGGCGGGCCATCGGCCTGGTGAGGATGTGGTCTTCGCGCTTGATTGCGCCGCCACTGAATTTTTCCATGATGGCGTCTATGCCTTGGAAGGTGAGGGCAGGAAGCTCGACCCCGCCGGGATGGTCGAATATCTGGCCGCGCTGACCGCGAAATGGCCGATTGTTTCCATCGAAGATGGCTGTTCGGAAGATGATTGGGCCGGCTGGAAACTGCTGACGGACCGGATCGGCGCCAAGGTGCAGTTGGTGGGCGATGATCTTTTCGTGACCAACCCCGAACGCCTGCGCCGGGGCATCGAAACGGCGACGGCGAATGCCATTCTGGTCAAGGTGAACCAGATCGGCACACTGACCGAAACGCTGGAAGCGGTTGAGATGGCCCATCGCGCCGGCTATCGCGCGGTCATGAGCCATCGGTCGGGCGAGAGCGAGGATGCGACCATCGCCGATCTGGCCGTTGCCACCAATTGCGGGCAGATCAAGACCGGATCGCTGTCTCGGTCTGACAGGCTCGCGAAATACAATCAGCTGATCAGGATTGAACAAGGGCTTGGCCCAGCGGCGCGTTATGCCGGGCGGGGTGTGCTGCGCCGTTAAGCGTTGCTGCGGCCTGCCTGATAGGCCGCCACATGGCGATGATAATGGCCAAGCTGGCGCGTGTGGCCCTTGGTGACGCGCTCTGCCCAGCGGTTCATGGCCCGCCAGCGCCATAGGATGCGCGCCACTTCCGGTGTTGCCGCGCCAAAGCTGCCGGGATCGTCGCGCAGCATCGCCAAGGCTTCGGCGTAATCGGCATCAAAGCTGCTGGTGCGCGTTTCAGTGAGCTGGCCTTCGCGAAGCTGGTAACGATAGGCAAGCGCCGCCGAAACTTGCGCCCGCCCCCCGGCTTGGGCCAGGCCCTGCAAATCCGCCCAGACATCGTCAATAAGCCGGAAGGGGCGAAAGGGCTCGGCGGTTGCGCGTGGGCGCAGCAGATGGAGCGAGGCGAAAGCCTCTCGCCATTCAGGCCAGCCCAGGCTGGCCGTGCCTGGGGGCGGGACGCGGCGGAGTGCGGCACCATCCGGGGTGCGGATGATGCTGGGGATCACGGCCGCGCCCTGCGCGCGCGCCAATGCCAGCGTTGCTGCCAGGCCATCCGCTCCGCCTTCATAGCCATCATCAGCATCCAGCATGGTAATGAAATCGCCCCGTGCCAAAGCCAGCGCGCGGTTGCGCGCGGCGGGTGCGCCGGAGGCAATCGGCCCGATGGGGGCAAAAACCAGCCTGGGGTCGGCGGGTAGGCAGTCCCGGTAATCCGTGCCGTCATCGGAAGCGATAATGACCTCCACCGCCGCGTCTTCAGCACACGCAAAGACCGAGGCGACGGCAGCGCCGATTTCCGCGTGCAGCTGATGCGCGGCCATGAGGATACTGATTTGGGGCGCGGGGTGCATGCGGGTTCCGGCTTGGGGTTTCGGCGCTTTTCGTGGCGTTAATCTGGCGGCGCTGGGATGATGAATGTCAAGAAAGGCCGGTTTTCGCGCGATTTTGCTGCGCTTTGCCATTTCTCTCTGGACAAGCGCCCCCAGAATGGATTCTTTAGAGATCACTTCAAGTCATGGGGTTATCGCGCTTATGGCGCTGCTTTCCATCTTCAAGCGCATCCTGAAAGGGGTGCTGGTGCCGGCCGTGTTCCTTGCGGTATCAGGCTATTTCGCCTGGCATGCCGTGCATGGTGAACGCGGGCTGATGGCGCGCGACAAGCGCCATGGCGATATCGTGGCGGCGCGGGCGGCGCTGCAGCAGGCCGAGGCTGAGCGCGATGCGATGGAACGCCGCGTGGCTGGGCTTCGGGGCGATAGGCTGGACCGGGATCAGCTTGAAGAACGCGCCCGGTCGCTGCTGAATATGGTTGGGCGGGATGAGGTAGTAGTCCCCTATGGGCCGGAACGCCGGCTTTACTGACCAGCGGCTGCTGCGCCCGGTTTTGCTGATTTTTCAAGCGTTACGGAACCTGGCTTATGGCACTGGGGCGGTGCCCTGCTTGTATCCTCCATGATGAAACAGGCACTTAACTGAATTATAGTTAATTGCATTATTGCATTGCAAAAACACGGTTTTTTAGTCTTTCATGGCTTGAAATTGCCAATTGCCCGGCGCTAATGGTGCCAGGAAGCTAAGCCCCGGAGGAAATCCCCATGCCCCAGGCCACCGAAACCGCCGCCAAACGGCGCGGCAAAGCCAAGGCGCCGTCTCTATCGCGCGAAGAAATGCTGCGCGCCTATCGCGACATGCTGCTGATCCGCCGTTTTGAGGAAAAGGCCGGCCAGCTTTACGGCATGGGGCTGATTGGTGGCTTTTGCCATCTTTATATCGGCCAGGAAGCCGTGGTTGTCGGCATGCAAATGTGCCTGAAGCCGGGGGATCAGGTCATTACCTCCTACCGCGATCACGGGCATATGCTCGCCACCGGCATGGAAGCCCGCGGCGTCATGGCGGAACTTACCGGGCGCATTGGCGGCTATTCCAAGGGCAAGGGTGGGTCCATGCATATGTTCAGCCGGGAAAAGGGCTTCTACGGCGGGCATGGGATTGTTGG
>JBIIIE010000396.1:0-2891 GCA_044235135.1 Roseomonas sp.
GGCATTGTGATTTCGGCCGGGTCTTCGGTCTTTATCGCCGCCCCGATTGTGCTGTTCAGCGGGCGCAATCGGCTTCGCATGCCGGATGCCGCCCCACCAGGCAGGGCTGAGGCCACTGCCCCCAGATAGAGGCCAATTCCCAGACGCCGGAATCTTGTTACACTCCCCGCAACTTGATGTTTTCAAGCCAAGGGGTTGGCGCGTGTGATGGGGCGCAAGAGCAAGGCGGGGCAGAATAGGGGCGCAAGCCCGCCAAGGCCACGCGTGCCGAAAGCAGCGCGATCCGAACAGGAGCAGGAATTGCGCGCTGCCCTTTCCGGGCGCCTGCTGCTGCTCCGCTATCAGCCCATCATCCGGCTGCGCAATGGCCATATCGCGGCGTTGGAGGGGTTGGTGCGCTGGCCGCGCGACGAAGCTTTGCTACAGGCAGGCGCCTTTGTGCCCTTGGCGGAAAAGCTCGGCCTTGCGCTTGATCTGACCCATGCCGTGCTGGAACGTGTGGCGCATGATTGGCAGCAGACGCCATCCCCCAAGGGGGGGCTTGCGGTGAATATGCCGCTCAGTGTCCTGCTACTGCCCGAAACGCCCGCCCTGCTTGCCGCCACACTGCGCCGGCATGGCGCGGGGCGCAGACCGCTTTTGCTGGAATTGACGGAAACCGAGGCCATCCGCGACCCATCGCGCCTGCGCCGCGTCATGCTGCGCCTGAGGCGCCTTGGCATTCCCGTATTGCTGGATGATGTGACGCTCGGCGATCATCGCTGGCGGCTTGCCGGCCTGCCCTTTGCTGGCGTCAAACTGGATCGCAGCCTGGTGGAAGCGCTGCCGCGCCAGATGCGCGCGCGGCATTTCCTGCGCCGCATCTTGAGCGATTCCCACACCAAGGGCCGTTATGTGATCGCCGAGGGTGTTTCAAACAGCTTGCTTCACCGCACCACGCGGGGCCTCGGCGTGGATTTCGCCCAAGGCTACCTGCTTGGCCAGCCAGAACCGCCGCGGCAGAACCGAGGCGGCCAGACGCGCCTCAGCCCTGCCAGGCGCGGCGGTAGAGCGTCATGATCGCGTTCGCATCGGGCACGGCAGGGTTATTGGCCGGGCTGCCGGAAGCCAAGGCCTGCGCTGCCATGGTGGGCAGCAGCCCATCCCATTTCGCGGCGTCAATGCCGTAAGCCGCCGGGGTCGGCACCGCCAATTCGCGGTTCAGCGCCGAAAGCTCCTCAAGCAGTTTGGCGCCCGCGCTCTGGTCCCCTTCATCCCGCCCAGCTACGCCAATGGCGCGCGCGGCTTCGGCATAGCGCGGCAGTGCGGCATTCAGCGAATAGGCCGTGACAGCCGGCAGCAGCATGGCATTGGAAAGCCCATGCGGCACATGGAAATGCGCCCCGATCGGGCGGGACATGCCATGCACCAGCGCGACCGAGCTATTGCTGAAGGCCAGCCCCGCGAGTGTCGCACCCTTCATCATCGCTTCCCGCGCCGCGGCGTTTTTCGGGTCCTGATAAACCGTGCGCAGATTGGGCCCAATGAGGCGCATGGCGCGCAAAGCATATTCATCCGATTCCGGATTGGCACGGCGAGAGACCAGGGCCTCCAGCGCATGGGTCAGGCTATCAATGCCGGTATCGGCGGTGGTGCGTGGCGGCACGCTGAAGGTGAGTTCGTAATCCACAATCGCGGCCAAGGGCAGCGCGCCGAGGCCAGCGATGAGCATCTTCTCATCGGTTTCGGTATCGGTGATCACGGTGAAGCGCGTCGCCTCACTGCCCGTGCCCGCCGTGGTTGGGATGCAAATCACCGGCAGCGCGGCCTTATTCGCCTGGGCCGGCACCTTGAAGTCGCGCATCTTCGCACCTGCGGGCGCGGCGGCCAGAATGGTCATGGCCTTGGCGGTATCCATCGGGCTGCCGCCACCAAAGCCGATCAGGCAATCATAATCGCTGGCCTGCATGGCGGTGACGCCGGTAGCAATCACCGTATCGGTCGGGTCCGGCACGGTATCGCTGAACACGCCATAGGCGATCCCCGCCGCCTTCAACGGCCCGAGCAGTTTTTCAACAGTGCCGGAAGACACCATCCAGGGATCGGTGACAACCAGCGGGCGCGAAAGGCCGAATTGCCCCAGCACCGCCGCCGCCTGGCCGATGGACCCGCCGCCCATCATCAACAGGCGGGGCGAGACGAAGGAGGTCGTCACGGCATATTCCCTTCACGGATCATATTGATGATGCCGGAGAAATCCTTATCCCCGCCACCTGTTGCCAGATAATGCTGATAAAGCGCCAGCGCATGCGCCCCGATGGGCGAGGCCATGCCGGTTTGCTCCACGGCTTCCTGCGCCAGGCCCAAATCCTTCGCCATCAGGGCCGCAGCAAAACCGGGCTTGTAATCCCGATTGGCTGGGCTCGCCGGCACCGGCCCCGGCACCGGGCAATAGCTGGACAGCGCCCAGGAATTGCTGGTGGATTTGGAGCAGACATCAAACAACGCCTGATGCGAAAGCCCCAGTTTTTCCGCAAGAACAAAGGCTTCCGAGGTAACGATCATGGTCGCCGCCAGCATCATGTTGTTGCACAGCTTCACGCCCTGCCCCGCGCCCGCCGCACCGCAGTGAATGACGTTGCGCCCCATCTGCTTCAGGATCGGCTCCGCACGGGCGAAATGCTCTGGTGTGCCACCGACCATAAAGGTCAGCGTGCCGGCCTCGGCCCCCATGGTCCCGCCGGAGACAGGCGCATCCACAAAGGCGCGGCCCGATTTCTGGGCGACATCGCGGGCGGTCGCCACATCAATGGTCGAGCAATCAATCAGCAGCGCATCCGGCGCACTGGCCGCCGCCATACCGCCCGCGCCCAGCCAGGCATCGCGCACATGCTGGCCCGCTGGCAGCATGG
>JBIIIE010000072.1:0-10331 GCA_044235135.1 Roseomonas sp.
GAATTATTTCTCGGCCATTGTCGCGGCAGGCGGCTTACCCGTGGCTTTGCCCCATCACCCTGAAATGGCGGAAGCCTATTTGGATGAGGTGGATGGGCTGATGGTGACCGGCGGCGCCTTTGATGTGGACCCGGCCCTTTGGGGCGGTGGCGCGCCGCATCCGAAAGTGACACTGAAGCCTGGCCGGACGGATTTCGAAATGGCCGCAACCCGCGCGGCACTAGCGCGCGACAAGCCCGTGCTTGGGATTTGCGGCGGGCAGCAATTGCTGGCGGTGGCGCTGGGCGGGCGGTTGATCCAGCACATCCCGGATGAGGTGCCGGGCGCTTTGGCGCATGAACAACCCAACCCGCGCACGGAACCGGGGCATGAGGTTACCATCACCAATGGCACAATGCTGGCGCGCATCATCGGCAAGCCGCGCATGGCGGTGAATTCCGCCCATCACCAGGCAGTGGCGAGCATCGGCGATGGCGCGCTTGTGAATGCGCTGGCCCCCGATGGCGTGATTGAGGGCATTGAACACCCCGGCTACCGCTTTGCGCTCGGCGTGCAATGGCATCCGGAATATGCCGTTGATCCCGATGATCCGGCGATTTTCCACGCCTTCATCGCGGCCTGCCGCGCATGAGTGATGAAGAAGCCGCCGATGGCGCACGCGGCGAACGCATTGCGAAATTCCTGGCACGCGCCGGTGTGGCGTCTCGCCGTGATGCGGAAAAGCTGATCGCGGAAGGTCTGGTGCGGCTGGGCGGGAAGTTGGTGACCAGCCCCGCGACGTTTGTCTCGGCGGGCGATGCGGTGTTTCTGAATGGCAAGCCGGTCGCCAATCCGGAACGCACGCGGCTGTTTCGTTACCACAAGCCAACGGGATTCGTGACCACGCATCGCGATCCGGAAGGCCGCCCCACGGTTTTCGCCAATCTGCCGCAGGGCTTGCCGAGGGTGGTTTCGGTCGGGCGGCTTGATCTGACCAGTGAAGGGCTGCTGCTGCTCACCAATGATGGCGCGCTGGCGCGGCGGTTGGAATTGCCGGCGAATGGCTGGGTGCGGCGCTATCGTGTGCGTGTGCATGGCAAGGTGGATGAACGCGCCCTGGCTGCGCTCTCGCAGGGCGTGAGCGTGGATGGCGTTGCCTATGGCCCCATCGAAGCGGGGCTTGATGCGCGCATGGGCACCAATGCCTGGCTGACAGTGGCGTTGCGGGAAGGCAAGAACCGCGAAGTGCGCAAGGTGATGGCCCACCTTGGCCTTGTGGTGACGCGGCTGATCCGCACGGCTTATGGGCCGTTTCAATTGGGTTCCCTGCCGCGCGGCGCGGCGGAAGAAGTAAACGCCAAGGTTTTACGCGAGCAATTGGGCCTGGATGCGCCAAAGCGCGGGCGCGAAGCCTTGGAAGAACCGGCAGCGCCTGACGCTCCTGAAAGCAAGCCCAAGCGCCCGCCCCGCGCACGCCATGCCGGGCCGCAAGCGCCTCGGCGCAGCAAGGGCTGATGCGCATCATCGCCGGGCGCTGGAAGGGGCGCGCGCTGGTGGCGCCACCGGGCCTCACCACCCGCCCCACGAGCGACCGCGCCCGGCAGGCGATATTTGATCAGCTTTGGCACGCGCCCTGGGCCGGGCGTGCCATGTTGGAAAACGCAACTGTCTTGGATGCCTTCGCCGGCACCGGCGCCATGGGGCTTGAGGCCATCTCACGCGGCGCGGCGCGTAGTTTTTTCATGGAACAGGATCGCGCCGCACTTGCCGCCTTGCGCGCCAATATTGCTGCCTGCAAGGCGGGAGATTGCTGCCGCGTGATCGCAGGGGATGTGACCGCGCCGCCCATCGCTGCGGCCGCGTGCAATTTGGTTTTCCTCGACCCGCCCTATGGCAAGGGCCTGGTGTCGCGCGCTCTTGTAGCCTTGCGGGCCAAGGGGTGGATCGCGCCCAGCGCGCTGATCATCGCCGAGACAGGGCGCGATGAGGAAGCCGTAGCGCCGCCGGGCTTTGAAGTGATGTCCATACGAGACCATGGCGCCGCACGGCTATCCGCGCTGCGTGCGGTGGCGCATTGCGGAGACGCCGCTTCCTGATAGGCTTCCCGAAAATTGGGAGGATCATCATGCGTCATCTACTTCTGGCCGGGCTTGCCGCCCTTGCCCTTTCAAGCCCTGCCTTGGCGCAGGATCGCACCGTGCGGGTGATCAGCGGTTTCGCCGCCGGCGGCACAGGGGATTTGATGGCGCGGTTGATTGCAGAATATGCCGCGCCGCATCTGCCAGCGCGTGGCGTGGTGGAAAACCGCACCGGCGCCAATGGGCTGATTGCCGCCGAAGTGGTGGCGCGCAGTGCGCCCGATGGCGCGACCGTGCTGCAATGCCCGATGGGCACCATGACCATCACGCCCAATCTGCCGGGGGCGAGCCTGCCGGTTGATCCGCGCACGGAAATGACCGGCATCGTCAATGTCGCCCTTTCCACCTATGGCCTGGTGGTGGCGGCGAATGGGCCGCATAAGGATGTGGCGGGCTTATTGGCCGCGGCGCGCGCCAAGCCGGGTGGCTTGACCTATGCGTCGGCCGGTGTGGGTTCCGCGCAGCATCTTTCGGTGGAATTGCTCAAGGCCAAGGCCGGGCTTGATATCGTCCATGTGCCCTATCGCGGCGCGACACCGGCGATTGTGGATATTCTGGGCGGGCGCGCGGATTTCATGATCACGAACCTGGGCGACGTGACGCGCCAGATCCAGGGCGGTGAATTGCGGCTATTGGCGCTGGGTGATCCTACAGGCTCCCCGCTATTTCCCCAGGCGCGCCCGGTTTCAGATTGGGTGCCAGGGCTTGAAATGGCGGGCTGGTTCGGCGTGTGCGGCCCGCGCGCCATCAATGCCGATGCGGCGCGCGCCTGGAATGACGCCATGAAGAAGGCGCTGGAAAACCCAACCTTTCGTCAGAGGCTGCTCGATTCCGGCCTGACGCCCAATTTTGAGGATATGGCCAGCTTTAATCGCCGTATCGCGCATGATCTGAAATCCTGGGGTGAGGTAATCCGCGCTGCTGGCATCAAGGCGGATTGACGGGCGCGTGCCATGATCGAACACATCATTGATATCCAAACCCGCGCCGGCGCGATGGAAAGCTTTATCTGCCATCCGGAACGCCATGGCCCCTTCCCTGCCGTGCTGATGCTGATGGATGCGCCCGGCATTCGGGAAGAACTTTACGACATGGCGCGCCGCCTTGCCGCCACGGGCTATTATGTCGTGCTGCCCAATCTTTATTACCGCGCCGGGCGCGATTCCAAATTCGGCCCCGGTGTGCTGACGGTAGGCGACCCGGAACGCGACCGGATGCGCGCCATTCGCACCAAAATGACCATTCCGCCGGTGATGGAAGACATTGCCGATATGCTTGGTTTCCTCGACCAACAAAAGCAGGTGAGGCCCGGCCCGGTTGGTGTGCATGGCTATTGCATGAGCGGCCCCTATGCCCTTGCCGCCGCAGCGCGTTATCCAGGCCGCATCGCCGCCGCCGCTTCCTTTTATGGCACCTGGCTTGTCAGTGATGCGGTGGAAAGCCCGCATCTGACGCTCGGCCATGGACGTGCTGAACTCTATATCGCCTGCGCCGAGCATGATGAATTGGCGCCGCTGCCCATGGTGGATGAATTGCGCGCGCTATTCGAAGCCTCGGGCGCCAAGGGCGAATTGGAAATCTACCCCGCGGTGCATCATGGTTTCGCCTTTCCTGGGCGTTGGTGTTTCGACAAGCCAGGGGCAGAGCGCCATTGGGAAAGGTTGATTGCGCTTTATCGTCGCTGCCTGGGATAGGGCGCAGCGAGAACAGTTCGCTGTTCTGCGATGTCACTTGTTCAGCAAGGGCCAATGACCAGATAATTGGTCAAGGAAAGAAAAACGAAAAAGCAAAGGGAGCAAACATCATGAATCGTCGGCAAATTCTTCTCTCAGCCCTTGCCGCCCCGGCCATTGCGCCAGGGCTTGCGGCGGCGCAGAGCTTTCCATCGCGGCCCATCACGCTGCTGGTGCCCTTCCCGCCGGGCGGGGCGACGGATGTGCAAATGCGCGGTTTTGCCGAAGCCGCATCGCGCGCCTTTGGCGTGCAGGTGCTGACGGAAAATCGCCCTGGTGCAGGCGCGACCCTTTCCGCCGCTGGCGTCGCGCGGGCGCGGCCTGATGGCTATACCATCGCGCAATTTCCGCTGCCGGCCATGCGCCTTCCTTTCATGCAGCGCATGCCCTTCAATCCGCGCACCGATTTCACCGCGATCATGCATCTGACGGGTTATCTGTTCATCATGTGCGTGCGCGGCGATGGCCCGTATAAAAGCTGGGCTGATCTGGTGGCGGATGCGCGCCGCCGGCCCGGCGAAGTGCGCATTGGCAATACGGGGGCCAATGGCACGCCGCATCTCGCGAATATTGACCTCGCCACGCGTGAAAACCTGGACATCGTGCATGTGCCCTTCCGCGGTGAGGGTGATGCCGTGCCAAGCCTGCTTGGTGGGCATATCGAAGCCTGTTCCACCGGTTCGGGCACGCTGCCGATGATTACCGAAGGGCGGCTGCGCGCGCTCAATGTCTGGACACGTCAGCGCAGCCGCAAGCTGCCCGATGTGCCGACGCTACTTGATCTTGGCTATCAGGATATGGTGATCACTTCGCCCTATGGGCTGGTCGGACCGGCTGGGATGGACCCGGATATTGTCGAGAAATTGCATCAGGGTTTCCGAACAGCGCTGAATGATCCATCGCATCTTGCGACACTCGATCGTTTGGATATGCCGGTCGAGTATCTGAACCCTGCCGATTACGCTGCCTTCATCAAGCGCACCATTGATGAGGAAGAAGCGCGCGTGAACCGGCTTGGCTTGCGCGGCTGAATAGCAGGCACCGAGCCAAACTTCCCCCCCTTGGCTCGGTAGCTTCCCGGTGTTTTCAGCTTGCGGTGACGTTATTGTCGCGGACCACCTGGCGCCAACGCGCGACTTCTCGCCCGACAAAGGCCGCCGTCGCGGCGGGGTCAAGGTTGGTGCCCTCTACACCCAGATCCACCAGCCGGTCACGCACTTCGGACATATTCAGCACCTCGCGCAACTCCTGCAGCCAACGCGCGACAATCGGCTCCGGCAGGCCGGCGGGACCGCAGAAGCCGAACCAATTCACGCCCGTCGCCTCACTGAGGCCGATTTCAGTGAAGCTCGGCACATCGGGCAGCACAATCGAACGCGCGGCAGAACTGACGGCCAGCGCGCGGAGCCGCCCGGCGCGAATATGGCCAAGGGCTGCCGGCAATGTTTCGATAATGCATTCAACAGTGCCGGCCAGCACATCCACCAGCGCCGGGCCAGCGCCGCGATAGGGCACAAAGGTCGGCGAAATGCCGGCAGCGCGATGAAAGATCAGGCCGATCAGGTGCGAAGCCGTGCCATTGCCGCCATAGGCCATATTCAGCGCCGCACCACGCTGGCGCGCGAGCGCAATGAATTCCTGAATATTCTGGGCCGGGACGTTGGGATTGACCGCAATCACCATCGGCAGCGCGCCAAACAGCGCCATATGGGTGAAATCCCGTTCCGCATCATAGCTGATATTGGCGAAAAGACTGGGCGAGACACCATGCGGCGCGAAATTGGAGACCATCACGGTATGGCTATCGCCGCGCGCCTGCGCGACCAAGGCACCGGCAATCGTGCCACCCGCCCCGGCGCGGTTATCCACCACCACCGGCTGGCCGAGCCGCGCTGCGACACGTTCCGCCAATAGCCGCGAGAGGATATCCGCCGTGCCTGCGGGCGGAAAGGGAACCACCCATCGGATTTGCCGCTGCGGCCAAGCCCCTTGGGCGTGAAGGGGGCGGGCGATCAGGGGGGTGGCGATGCTCGCCGCCATAAGGCTTCTACGGGTAAGGCGCATTGTCATTCTCCTGCCGAATATGAAATTCCCGACATGTTTTAGAGGTCTTTTGCAGTCTTGGCACGATGCTGTGGGACCCTAGGCAGGAATAAAAATGCCGGGATCGGCGGAAGTTGAAACAAACTACTGAACTATTTCGTTCATTTTCGATCGCTTTGCCCGCGCCGCCCTGGCAGACCCTGTCAGCGCCATATCGTCACAGGGTCAGCCGATGGCAAAGGCAGGCGCGGGGCGAGAAGCCCGCTTCAAATCGCCGCCGGCCCCTTGAAGCCGCCTTCCTTCGCCAGATCCGCCGCGCGCCACAAATACCAGGCCGCGGTGGTGCGATAGGGCGCCCAGGCCTCGCCAATTTCAGCGAGCACTTTCGGCTTTGGCTGGTCCGGCAGCCCCGCAGCCACGCGATAGCCTTCCCGCACCCCGAAATCATCCACGGGCAGAATATCGGCGCGACCAAGGGTGAAGATCAGCAGCATCTCAACCGTCCAGCGCCCCACACCGCGCAAGGCCACAAGCCTTTCGATCAAGACCTCATCCGAAAGCCTGCGCGCCGCCGCGCGATTGGGAATGACGCCAAGCGCGGCCTTTTCTGCAATGTCGCGAATGGCGAGCACCTTATTGGCGGAAAGCCCGGCGGCGCGCATGGCTTCTGGTGGCAGCGCCAGCACCGCTTCCGGTGTTGGAAAGCCGGGCTCGGGGCAAAGCGCAATGAAGCGCCCAAGGATCGCTTCCGCCGCCCGCCCATGCACCTGTTGATGCGCGATGGCGCGCACCAAGGCCTCATAGGGTTGGCGCCGCGCCGGCTTCAAGGTGCAATCGCCCACCTGGCGGATGACACGCTTCAGCACCGCATCGCGCCTGAGGTGGCGCAAGGCTTCCGGTGTGCCGAGGCTCATCGGAAGACAAGTTGCGGCAGCGCCAAGGTAATCCAGGGCACATAGGTAATGACCAGAAGTGCCGAGAAAATGACGGCAATGAAGATACCAAGATAGCGCATCATTTCATCAACGCCGCAGCGCGCCACCTGTGCAGCCGCGAATAGGTTCACACCGAAGGGCGGCGTGATCATGCCAAGCGCCAGATTGACCACCATGATGGTGCCGAAATGCACCTGATCAATACCAAGCCGTTCCGCCGCTTCCGCGAAAATCGGCGCCAGCACGATGATGGAAGCGGATGCTTCAACGAACATGCCCACAACAAAAAGGAACAGATTGACCGCCAAAAGGTAAAGGCTGGCGCTATCAAAGGATGTTGCCATCCATTCCGCCGCCGCATCCGGCACGCCTTGGCGATTGAGCAACCAGGAAAACACGGCGGCACAGGCGATGATGAAAAGGATCACGGCGCTTGAGATGACGGACTTCTTGAAGATCGGGAAAAGATCGCGCCAGGCGATTTCCTTATGAACGAACATCCCGACGATCAGCGCATAGACCACGGCAATGACGGACGCCTCGGTTGGTGTTGTGACGCCGCCATAAATGCCGCCCAGGACAACGAAGGGCATGAAAAGCGCAAAACCGGCCTGACGCGTGGCCTTGAAGAAAGGCAAACGCCCAACGCCATCCTGCTTGCCCCAGCCCTTCACGCGGCACCAGATCAACACGGTCGCGATCAGGGAAATCGCGATCAAGATGCCAGGCCCAAAGCCCGCAATGAACAACTCCGGGATCGAGGTTTGTGTGGTGACACCATAAAGGATCATCGGAATGGATGGCGGGATGATCACGCCAAGTTCAGCCGCTGTTGCCTGCAGCGCGGCGGCGAAGGGCACGGGATAGCCTGCGCGCACCAAGGCCGGGATCATGATGGCGCCAATGGCAAAGGTGGTCGCGACACTGCTGCCGCTGATCGCGGCGAAGATCATGCAGGTGATCACGCAAGTCGCCGGCAGCCCGCCCTGGATGCCGCCCACGATGGAACGCGCAAATTCCACCAGCCGGCGCGAAATGCCGCCCACTTCCATCAGATTTCCGGCCAGGATGAAGAAGGGAATGGCGGCCAGTGGAAAGCGGTCGAGCGAGACAAAAAGCTGCTGCGCCACCACCACCAGCGGGAAATTCGTGAAGCCATGAATGCCGATAATGGCGGCCAGGCCAATGGCGATGGCCACGGGGATGCTGGCGGCGAAAAGTACCAGCATGACGGTGAGCATGGTGCCGCTCATACCGCGGACTCCAATTCTTCATTGCGTCTGTCGAGGAAATGCGCGACCGCGCCCAGCATGGCGAAGACTGCGCCCAGCGGAATGGCGGCATAGCCCCAGGCCATGGAAACCTCCAGCCCCGCCATTTCCTGGAATTTCACCCGTTCGGCCATGCTCCAGCCGAACCAGAACATGACACCGAGCATGGAAAGAATGCTCGCAAGCGTCAGGCCTTCCAGCGCGGCCCGCACGGCGCCGCGGCTCAGGCGATGGGCAATGTCAATCGAAACCAGCGCGCCGGTGCGAATGGCAACGGCAAGGCCGATGAAGGCCATCCAGATCAGCGCCGTGCGCACCAGGGCTTCAGACCAGACAGAAGGTGTTTCGGTCGCGAACCGTGCGACTACCTGCCAAAGCCCGGCAAATACAGCAACGGCCAAGGCAAGGCAGGCAATGATGGCGGCAATGGTGGTGCCAATCCTGTCGGCAGTCAGCACGCCGGCGCGCAGCTTGGCGCGCAGCCCGTCGCCGGATTTCAGCCAGAAGGCAAAAACCAGCGCCAGTAGCGTGGCCATGCCTGTCACCTGCAGGGGCAGGGTATTCATCGCATTCATCGCGCTATCCTAGCTTATTGGGCGCAAGCGACGCACCAAGACCTTGGCGCCTGATGGCCATTGACCATCAGGCGCCGGGTAGCTGGCCGATCAGTTCGGCTTCCATTCACGAATGCGGCGCAATGTGGCGGCATCCAAAGTGCGTTCCCATTCGGCGAAGGCAGGTGCCAGCGCGGTCTGGAAGGCAGAGGTATCAACTTGCGTCACCACCGTCATGCCACGGCGCCGCAGTTCTTCAACGCCGCTCTGGTCATCGGCCGTCACACGGTCCCGATTGGCCTTTTGCGCGGCGCGGGCGGCTTCCTGGAACAGGGCGCGATCAGCGGCGGAAAGCCTGCCAATCATGCCCGGATTGCAGATCATGACCGATGGCGAATAGACATGGTTCGTCAGCGTCATGAACTTCTGAACCTGGTTGATGTTATTGGCCACAATCACGGAGATCGGGTTTTCCTGGCCATCCACCGTGCCCTGCTGCAAAGCGGGGATCAATTCGCTGAAGGCCATGGGCGTGGGCAGTGCGCCAAGCGTCGAGAACGCGCGCATATGCACCTGGTTTTCCATGGTGCGCACCTTCAGGCCACGCATATCCGCCGGCGCATTCACTTCACGCCTGGAATTCGTCAGGTGGCGGAAGCCGTTTTCCGTCCATATCACGCCCACCAGGCCACGCGCCGGGAAGCGCGCCAGCACGGCCTGGCCGATCTCACTATCCAGCACGCCGCGCGCATGGGCGGCATCACGGAACAGGAAGGGCACGTCGAAAATACGCACTTCGGGGACGAAATTGCCGACCGGGCCGGTGGAGGTGAAAGTGCAATCCAGCGTGCCGATCTGCACACTTTCGATCATTTCACGTTCATTGTCGTTGCGCTGCGTGACCACGCGGAAGCGGTTATTGGTCAGGCGCTCAAAATTTTCCTTGAAGGTCGTGGCGCCAAGCCCGGTATGGCTATTGGGCGGCAGCCCGTGCTGGATGGTGATTTGCGGTTGCGCCAGCGCCGGCAGCGCGAATAGCGGCGCGGCCAGCCCGGCGGCCAGCGTCATGCGACGGAAAATGGACATGAATTCTCCTTGTCTTTTGGTTGGTTATTGGTTGGGGCGCAGCGAGACGCCAAAGCCCCGTTAGTCAATCTTGATGCCGCTGTCACGCGCCACCTGGCCCCAGCGCTGCGCATCCCGATCAAGCCAGGGCTGCAACTCAGCGGTTGGGATCAGCAGGGGTTCGGTATGATGCCCGCGCAGCCGGTTCAGCATCGCCTCATCCATCGCCTTGTTGAAGGCGTCCTGCAGGCGGGCCAGGATCGGCGCCGGCACGCGGGATTGGGTGAAGACACCGTTCCAGACGCTCAAATGATAACCCGCAACGCCTTCTTCCTGCAGTGTGGGGGTATTGGGCAGGCTGCCGATCCGCCGGTCCATGGTGATGGCCAACCCCTTCATGGACCCTTGCAGGATATGCGGGGCGGAGGTGGCTGAGGCGTCAAACAACAGGTCCAAATCGCCGGCGAGCATCGCGGCGACAGCGGGGGCAGAACCGCGATAGGGCACATGCACAAAATCAAGGCCGGCAAGCTTTTCCAGCAGCACCAAGGACAGATGCGCCGATGAACCATTGCCGACCGTCCCGAAGGTCATCTTGCCCGGTTCGGCCTTG
>JBIIIE010000397.1:0-2887 GCA_044235135.1 Roseomonas sp.
GCAACGACACGCTGAATGGTGGCGCCGGCAATGACAGCCTGATCGGCGGGTCGGGTGGGGATGAATTCATCTTTGACTCCGCCCTTGGCACCACCAATGTAGATAGGATTTCGAGTTACAGCGTTACGGATGATGCGATCCGTCTGGATGATGCAGTCTTCGTCGGCATAGGAGCAGCGGGGACACTGGCGGCAAGCGCCTTCACCACCGGGGCCGTAGCCACCTCTACGGATCATCGGATCATCTACAATTCTGCAACCGGCGCGCTGTTCTATGATGCGGATGGTTCCGGCACCGGGGCCGCGGTGCAATTCGCGACCCTTACCGGCGTCTCAGGGGTAATCACCAATACGGAATTCCTGATCATCTGAGATCAGGAAAGGCCAATAAGCGTTTCTCCCAAGGCAGGAACCCGACCAGATCAGTCCTTGCCTTGGGCCAACAGCGCGTGGTCACTGCGGGGAAATCTTCTGGACCGCGCCATCGCTCCGCATCCCATCCGTGAACTGCAGCGCCGCCAGCCGCGCATAAAGCCCGCCTTCGGCCAGCAGCGCCTCATGCGTGCCAGTCGCAATAATGCGTCCCTGATCCATTACCACAATCCGATCGGCGCGCCTGACGGTTGCCAGACGATGCGCAACCGTAATGCTTGTGCGCCCCTCACATAGCCGCGCGAGCGCCTTTTGCACCGCGAATTCGCTTTCCGCATCAAGCGCACTCGTCGCCTCATCCAGCAGCAACACGGTCGGGTCGCGCAGGATGGCGCGCGCAATGGCGATGCGTTGGCGTTGCCCGCCGGAAAGCGTGACACCGCGCGTGCCGAGCTCCGTCGCATAGCCATCCGGCAGGGCGGCGATGAAGTCGGCTGCTGCTGCGGCCTCAGCTGCCGCGGCCACTTCGGCATCGGTGGCATCGGGCCGGCCCAGGCGAATGTTTTCGGCAATGCTCGCGCTGAAAATCACCGGCTCCTGTGGCACCAGGCCAAGGCGGGTGCGCAGCGCGCGCGGGTCAAGGCGCGTGATTTCCGCCCCATCAAGCAGAATGCGCCCCGCGCTTGGGTCATAAAAGCGCAGCAGCAGGGACAGCACGGATGTCTTGCCGGCACCGGAAGGGCCTACCAGCGCAATCGCCTCACCTGGTTCCACCACAAGGCTGAAATCCGTCAGTGCCGCGCTATCGGGCCGCGTCGGGTAGCGCAGTGTGACACCTTCAAACACCACACGCCCTTGCGCGGGCGGTAGAGGCACGGGGTTGGCCGGCGCTGCGATGGCTGGCGCCACCGCCAGCACTTCGCCAAGCCTGTCAGCCGCCGCAGCGGCGCGTTGGATCTCGCCCCATAATTCGCTGACCGTCGCACCTGATGAGGCCATGAGAACGGCGTAAAACACAAAGGCGGTCAGCTCCCCGCCTGAAATCCGCCCTTCAATCACATCACGCCCGCCCACCCAAAGGCTGAAGGTCACGGCGCCAAAGCCAAGCAGGATCACCGCCAGGATCAGCAGACTGCGGGAGAATACGCGCCGCAGAGCAGCACTTACCGCCTCTTCCGATCCAGCGGCAAAACGCGCGCGCGCGCGATCTTCCTGCGTGAAGGATTGAATGGCGCGAATGCCGCCCAGCGTTTCTTCCGCCTGCGCTGCCAGCGCGCCGATCCTTTCCTGCGCGGCCTTGGAAAGTCGCCTTTCGCGCCGGCCAAAAAATATCAGCGGCAGCACCACCAAAGGCAGGATCAGCGCAATCAGCCCAGCAAGCTTCGCGCTTGTCAGCACCAGCATGATGAAGGCACCGACACCCGTAATGGCCTGGCGCACCCCCATGGAAATCGCTGAACCAATCAGGGATTGCAGCAGCCCGACATCCGCGGTCAACCGCGACATGACATCGCCGATGCGTGCGGTTTCGAAGTAGCTCGGCGAAAGCCCGGTGACGTGATCGAAAAAGCGCTGGCGCAAATCCGCAGCAACCCGTTCGCCCAACCAGGACACCAGATAAAACCGCGCGGTGGTGCTGATCGCCAAGGCGGTGACCAAAACGCCCATCACCAGCGCGGCGCGATCCAAGGCGCCCGGCCCGCCGGCGAAGCCATCATCAATCAGATGCTTGAGACCCTGCCCAAGCGCCAATGTCAGCCCCGCCGCCAGCAATAGCGCCGCAATCGCAGCAATCACGCGCAGCCAATAAGGCTTCAGCAGCGGCAATAGCAGCCCAAGGGCAGCCAGGCTCGCGCGCGGGGCGGGCGTCACGTCTCAGGCAAACCTAAACGTGCTGCCCGCCATTGATGTGGATTTCCGCGCCATTCACATAGGAAGACGCTTCGGTACACAGGAAATAGATCGCCTGCGCCACTTCCTCTGGCCGACCCAGCCGGCGCATCGGGATTTGTTCCTGCACGATTTTCTCAGTACCGGGGGAAAGGATGGAGGTATCAATCTCTCCGGGCGAAATGGCATTCACCCGCACGCCGCGCGGGGCAAAATCCGCCGCCATTTCGCGCGTGAGTGCCGCCAGCGCCGCCTTGGAAGTGGAATAGGCCGCGCCGGCAAAAGGATGCACCCGCCCGCCGGCGATGGACGTCACATTCACCACCGAACCATTGGCGCGGGCCAATTCATCCACCAGGCCGCGCGCCAGCAGAATGGGGGCAAAGAAATTCACCTGAAAAACGCGGAGCCACCCATCCGCCGGCATCGCCAGCGTGCCAAGCCGCGCACCGCCTTCGCCCTTTGGCGAAATCGCGGCATTATTCACCAGCGCATGCAGCATGCCGCCATCCGGCGCCAGGCGCGCGCGGATTTCGGGGATCATTGCCTCGGTCAGCGCGGGGTCGCCCAAATCAAGCTGAATGTGATCCTCAGGCCCCATTTCCCAGGGGCATTGTTCCGGGAAG
>JBIIIE010000398.1:0-2881 GCA_044235135.1 Roseomonas sp.
CTTGAAGCAGATCAAGGCCAGATACCACATATCAAGCATTCTGGTGTCATTCGTTGCCCATAAGGGGACGAGGGGCATCGTCCGCTCAGGAGAGGGACCACATGGATATCGAAAAGTTTACCGACCGCGCCCGCGGTTTTCTGCAAGCGGCGCAAACCATCGCCATTCGTGAATTCCACCAGCAGGTGACGACCACGCATTTGCTGAAGGCGCTGCTGGATGACCCTGAGGGCGCGGCCAGCGGCCTGATCCGCGCCGCCGGGGGAGACCCGATTCGCGCCAAGAATGCCGTGGAAAACTTCATGACGCGCCTGCCGAAAGTGACCGGCGGCGGCGCTTCCGCGCAACCCAGCTTCACCGCCGATATCGTGCGCATTCTTGGCAATGCCCAGGAACAGGCCAATCGCGCCGGCGATGCCTTTGTGGCGCAGGATCGCGTGCTGGTGGCCTTGGCCGGCAGTGAAGGCGATGCGGGCCGCGCGCTACGCGTCGCGGGGGCCGAGCCCGACAAGCTGGAAAAGGCCATTGCGCAAATCCGCAAGGGCCGCACGGTGAATAGCCAAAACGCCGAAGACAGCTTCGATGCGCTGAAGAAATACGCGCGCGACATCACGGAAGTGGCACGCCAGGGCAAGCTTGACCCGGTGATTGGCCGTGATGAGGAAATCCGCCGCGCCATTCAGGTGCTGGCGCGCCGCACCAAGAACAACCCGGTGCTGATTGGCGAACCAGGCGTGGGCAAAACCGCGATTGTCGAAGGCTTGGCGCTGCGCATCGTCAATGGCGATGTGCCGGAAGCGCTGAAAACGAAGCGCGTGATGGCGCTTGACCTTGGCGCCATGGTCGCCGGCGCCAAATATCGCGGTGAGTTTGAGGAACGCCTGAAGGCCGTGCTGGCGGAAACCACGCAGGCGGAAGGCGAGATTATCCTGTTCATTGATGAAATGCACACGCTGGTCGGCGCGGGCAAGGCGGATGGCGCCATGGATGCGTCCAACCTGCTGAAGCCCGCCTTGGCGCGCGGTGAATTGCATTGCATCGGCGCCACGACGCTTGATGAGTATCGCAAGCATGTGGAGAAAGATGCCGCACTCGCGCGGCGCTTCCAGCCCGTCTTTGTGGGTGAGCCGAGCGTGGAGGACACCATCTCAATCCTTCGTGGTATCAAGGAAAAATACGAACTCCATCACGGCGTGCGCATCGCCGATGGCGCGCTGGTGGCGGCTGCGACTCTTTCCAACCGCTACATCACGGATCGCTTCCTGCCCGACAAAGCCATTGATTTGGTGGATGAGGCTTCATCGCGGCTTCGCATGCAGGTGGACAGCAAGCCTGAGGAATTGGACGCGATTGACCGCGACCTCATGCGGCTCAAGATCGAACGCGAAGCGCTGAAGAAGGAAGATGACGCGGCATCGCGTGATCGCCTTGCCAAGCTTGAAAAGGAATTGGCCGAGCTTGAGGAAAGCTCCTCAGCCATGACCGCGCGTTGGGAAGCGGAAAAGGGCAAGGTGGTTGAAAGCCAGAAGCTCAAGGAAGAATTGGACAAGGCGCGGACGGAAGTTGAACTCGCGCAGCGTCGCGGCGATCTGACCAAGGCTTCCGAATTGCTCTATGGCGTCATTCCTGACATCGAAAGGAAACTCGCCGATGCCGGCAATGGCGATGCCAAGCTGGTGAATGAGGCGGTGACGGAAGAAGGCATTGCTGCGGTGGTCAGCCGCTGGACCGGCATTCCGGTGGAAAAAATGCTGGAAGGCGAAAGGGCCAAGCTGCTGCGCATGGAAGACCAGTTGCGCAAGCGCGTGGTGGGTCAGGAAGAAGCTTTGGAGGCGGTCTCTAAAGCCGTGCGCCGTGCGCGTGCCGGCTTGCAGGACCCCAATCGCCCGATTGGCAGCTTCCTGTTCCTGGGCCCGACCGGCGTTGGCAAAACGGAATTGGTGAAGTCACTCGCTTCCTTCCTGTTCGATGATGAACGCGCCATGACGCGGATAGACATGTCCGAATACATGGAAAAACACGCGGTATCGCGGCTGATTGGCGCGCCGCCTGGCTATGTTGGCTATGAGGAAGGTGGCGCGCTGACCGAAGCCGTGCGCCGGCGGCCCTACCAAGTCATATTGTTTGATGAGGTCGAAAAGGCGCATGATGATGTCTTCAATGTGCTGTTGCAGGTGCTGGATGATGGCCGGCTGACGGATGGCCAGGGGCGGACGGTTGATTTTCGCAACACCATCATTGTGCTGACCAGCAATCTCGGCGCGCATGCCATCGCGGAATTGCCGGAAAGCGCCGATATTGAAGCGGCGCGGCCCGCCGTGATGCGCAGCGTGCGCGAACGCTTCCGCCCGGAATTCCTCAACCGGTTGGATGAGATTGTGCTGTTCCGGCGCCTCGCGCGCGGGGATATGGCGGCGATTGTGGATATTCAGCTGCGCGGCCTGCGCCGGTTGCTGGAAGATCGCAAAATCACGCTCACGCTTGATGAAGCCGCGCGGGAATGGCTGGCGGAAGCAGGCTATGATCCCATCTACGGCGCGCGGCCCTTGAAGCGCGTCATTCAGCGCAACCTGCAAGACAAGCTTGCGGGGCTGCTGCTGGAAGGCAGCGTGAAGGATGGCGAAAGCCTGACCGTGACGGCCAGCCCTGATGGGCTGGAAGTACGCCACGCCCCAGCGGAAGACGCGGCGGCTGAGGCGGCCTGACCGGGCTTGATCACGCGCCGCATTCGGGCAAGCTTCCGCAGTTCAACGGAGGCAAAACGGATGCGGCGCAGGATTTTTCTGGGAACGGGTGCGGCGATGTTGGCGGGGGCAGCGTCTGCCCAACATCACGGGCATCACGGGGCGAATATCCCAGCCGATCAAATGTCTGCCTTGCG
>JBIIIE010000073.1:0-10187 GCA_044235135.1 Roseomonas sp.
GCTGCGGAGCCTATCGAAGCTTGCCTGCAATTGGCCAAGCAGCAGCTTGACATCGCCGCCGGACCTTTCCGCCCCGGTAACCCTGCCAATGGTTGCAAAGGGCAGCGCTTCGGTCGCGCCGCCGGCACCAATTCCGGTGACCGTCACCTTATAGGCGCCATCCGGCAGGGCCAGCCCATCGGTGCCTCGACCATTCCAGGACCAGGTCTTGGGCGCGGCGCCAAGCGGCACCGTTTCCTGGCGCATGATCCGATCGCCGCTGCCGCGAATGGTGATCTGCGCCAATTGAGAGGCACCCGCCGCCGGCAATTTCAGAGTGCCGACGCCGTCTTGCAAGCTGATCTGTTCGGCTTCCACCTCTACATTGCGGCCGATCAGCGGCGCGCTGGCGGTAAGCTGGGACGCCTGTTCCAACGCCAACATGCGCTGGAGGTTCTGGTTCATGGAGATTTGCTGTTCCACCGAGGCGAATTGCACCAGCTGATTGGTCATCTGGTTGGTATCCAAGGGGTCGGTCGGGCTTTGGTTCTTGATCTGCGTTGTCAGCAGCGTCAGGAAGGTATTGAAATCCCCGGCAAATTTCGGGCTTTGTGCCGTGTTGACCGCGGCATTGGCGGAAAGGGCGGAAATGGAGGCGGACATGGTTCGGGTTCCGTTCAGACTGCGAGGTCAAGAAGGGCGTTTGGGTTGCGAAGCGGCGCGGGCAGGATCGGCATTGCCCGATCCGCTTCAACGCCGCTGATGGCCATGAAGCTGCGCTGGCCCTGACCTTGGCCCGAGCCCTGATTTTGCTGGCGCTGCTGGTCCGAGGCGAGCGAGAAAGACAGTGATCGCGCCATATCCCCAAGCCCTGATTGGTTCAGCGCCCGGTCCAATTCGCGGTGGTCGCGCTGCAAAAGGGCCAGGGTTTCGGGCCGTTCGGCCACAATGCGGACCTGGCCTGCTTCCTTGCCTTGGCCGATGCTCACTTCAACGCGGCCAAGCTCCACCGGATCAAGGGCAATGGTCAGCGCCTCAGCGCCGCGTCCAAGGGCAAGCGAGACCACCACCGGGGCAAGCTGCCGGGCCGGCATGGGCGCGGGCGCTTCGCGGAGATTGGTGCTGGGCAAAGCTGCCTCGCTGCGTGGCGCCATGCCCTCGGTCGCCGCAAACCCGTTAAAAGCCATCGGAACAGCCTCTGCGCGGGCTTCGCCTGTGGGTTTGGCGCCTGTCGGCTTGGGCGCTTCAAGGCTCGTCAGGCGCAAGCTGGCCTCGGCGGTTTCGGTCGCCATGACAAGCTTCATGTCGGCTGCCGCTTCGGTGGCGCTGAAGGCCTGCGCCAATCGGGAAGCGGCTTCGGCCGGCCGGCTGGCCGCCAATGCGGCCTCGGCAGGCGTGATGGGGTCTGGCTTGGCAGTGCCGACCGCAGCTTTAGGCTTCTGCGGGGCGACGCCCGCCGCTGCCTGGGCCGGACCCGCTGCCAGGGCATTGGCGAGCGTATCTTGGAGGACCCGCTCAGGCGACCCTTGATCCTTGATGAGCAGATCCGTGGCGACCAAAGCCGATGGTATTTGCGCGGTGGCGTCACCCGTCGCTGGCGGGGAGCCTTCAACCCACTGAGGCGCTTTGTTGGTCGCGACCGCGCCCATGACGGCAGTCTGGCTGCCGGGCGGCGCCACTGCGGCCTTATTGGCACCTTTGTCCGATTGGGTCAGGGCAGCGACGGCGCTGCCGGGCATTGGCGGCGCTGCGGAGACAGGCTCTGCTCCGTCACCAAGGACCGCATCCTGAAGCGGCAGGCCCGGCTGATCGGCCAAAGGCTGCCCCGCAGCGATAATCCCCGCCAATGGCAAAGCGCCAGGCGCCATCAGCGCATTGCCTGGTGGGGTTAGGGCCATCTGCATTTGGGCTTGATCAGCTTGGGCGGCCGTCAGGCTGTCATTGATCGGCGGCAAAGCGGGTGGCGCGGTGGCGGCCGATGCAAGATCGCCGGTTTCTGCGGTGTGCGGCGCCTCCTGAGGAAGGGGCATCTGTGCCGTTTCGGTTGCCGCCATGTTTTCCAAGACACGGGCGCCCTGCGCTCCGGGCTTGGTTTCTGCCGCCGGTTCGGCAGGCTTGGGCGCCGCTTGCATGGCTGGCGCGCGATCACTTTCGGCTGGCAGGTCAAGCGCTTCCCGGAGCACGCCCTGAAATCCGGTATCTTCTGCGTCCACACTGCGCGCCGAAGATACCTGCGCCGCATTGGCGGCGGGCTTGGGCGGCGGGGCGGCAACAACATCAAGCATGCTAGGTTCCAGTCACTCATCTACCGGGGGCGCGTCGCCGAATGCCTTTGAGAGTTTACCCTCGGACAGCATGGCGGCGCCCACGACAACAGCGGGTCAGCAAGTGGCGGGCCAGAAATTCCATCGCATAAGGCGGCAGGAATTGCCGCAAACTACGCAATACTTGCCCTGCGGCGGTGAATTCGGTCCGGAATCAGCCCGGCCAAGCGCTGTTCCCCCTGGCATGGGGCTTGCCTCTCCCATCCGGACCTTGTGGCCAGGAGAAACCGCCATGTCGCTTTACAGTTCGATGAACACCGCCCTGAGTGGCATGAATGCGCAGTCCCGCGCGCTTGGGCATATTTCAGACAATGTGGCCAATTCGCAGACCATTGGCTTCAAGCGGACCGATACGAATTTCGTATCCTTCATTTCGGAAAGCAATAACGACGTGCATCGGCCCGGCACCGTTTTGGCGCGGCCCGATTTCGCCAACCAGGTCCAGGGCACGATCGAGCAGATGGAAAACCCGCTTGCCTTGGCGATCACGGGCCAGGGTTTCTTCACCGCCGCCTTGCCGATCGGCAAGAATGACGACAACTCCCTTCGCTTTGACGCGCGGCAATTCTTCACGCGCGCGGGTGACTTCAACCGCAACAGCGAAGGCTATATGGTCAATGGATCCGGCTATGCCTTGCAGGGTTGGCCAGTGGCAGATGGTGTGGTGGACAAGACCCGGCTTGTGCCTATCCGTATTCAAGAAGATGTCTTTACGCCAACGCCGACGGCTGGGTTGACCTTTGGCGGCAATCTTTCGGCTTCGGCCACCACCGAACAAAGCACCTCCATCCAGATAATTGATACGCTGGGGCGTTCGCGTTCCTTGACATTGACCTTTGCGCCAACGCCTTCCACTACTGATAACACCTGGAGGCTATCAATTAACGCGCCAGACGCGACTGTGCCGGCACTTGGTAGCATTGACATTCAGTTCGGCAAGGATCCAACGGACAATACCAAAGATCAGCCCGACGGTACGCTGGCTCTGTTCAATAACCCATCTTCCACGGCTATCTCTGGAAGCGCCGCCGCCACCGGCGCGCCGGCCACGGTGAACTTTAGTGCCAATTTTGGGCAAGGCCTTCAGGCCATGACGCTCAATCTCGGCAATTTCGGGGTTGCGGGCGGATTGACGCAATTCGCCTCTGCTGGGGCAAGCGGGCTCAGCGTCAATAATTTTGACCAGGATGGCATTCCGTTGGGCGCGTTCTCCTCAGTTACCACGCAGAAGAATGGCGATGTGCGGATCAATTACGACAATGGCAAATCCCGTGTCGTGGCTCGAGTCCCGGTGACCGTATTCAAGGATCCGGACAGGTTGCAGCATCTGGATGGCCAGGCCTTCCTGCGCACGATTGATAGTGGTGAAGCGCGCGTCGTCGAAGCCGGCGAAGATGGTGCGGGGCTGCTGACCACAAGCGCCATTGAGCGTTCGAATGTGGACATCGCGACGGAGTTTTCCAAGCTGATCCTGGCGCAGCGCGCCTATTCGGCGAATACCAGGATCGTGTCCACCGTTGATGAATTATTGCAGGAAACGCTGAACATGCGGCGCTAAGCCGCATAAGGCGCCTTTGATTGGCGAAAGAACATGAGCATTGACGCCGCATTGCTGATCGCACGTTCGGGCCTGTTGCACACGCAGCGCGCCCTTTCGAATGCGGCTGACAATGTGGCGAATGCCGAAACCGAGGGCTATACGCGCAAGCGCCTGCCAACCGCATCAGTCAATGTGGGTGGGCAGGGCATGGGCGTGGTCAGCCTTGGCCCGCTCAGGGAAGTTGATACGGCGCTGGTTACTGAAATCCAACAACGCAACTCCGATGTCGCGGCGGGCAAGGTACGCGACGCCGTGCTGGCGCGCATCAATCAAGCCCATGGTGATCCGGCCAAGGGGGAAGCACTTGGCGACATGGTTTCCAAGCTGCGCTCTGCCTTCATTGAATTGCGCTATGATCCATCCCAGGTCGTCAAGCAACAGGCGGTTGTGCTGAATGCGTCACAGCAATTGGTTCAGCGCTTCAATGACCTGTCGCGGATTGTGGGTGATACGCGCCAGGCAGCGCAGAACGACATCGTGACCGAGATCAGGCAAGTCAATGCGACCTTACGCGAAATAGCGGCATTGACCCGCGAGGTCGTGACGGGCATCGGCGCCGGCAAATCAACAGCCGATATTGAAGATAGGCGCGACTTGGCGCTGAAGCGCCTGAGCGATTCCATTGGTTTCAAGACCTTCCGGCAACCAAGCGGGGATTTGATTTTGCTTGGTGCGGGCGGTATTGCCATTCCATTACCCGATACGGGCGAAGCCTTCAGCACGCTTGGGATGGACCTTGCGCCAAATGCTTTTTATGGCGCAGGCGGCTCTGTGCCGCCCATTATGTTGAATCAGATTGACGTCACCGAACAGATCAAGGGCGGGCGTCTCGGGGAATTCATCCAACTGCGGGATCAGACACTAACCCGTTATCAGGCAGAGCTGGATATTGCGGCCGTTGAAATAGCTGCCCGCTTTGAAGGGGAAGGCCTGCGGCTTTTCACCGATTCGAACGGCACTGTCCCCAATCCTGATCTCGGCTATGCCGCCCCAGGCAGTGCGCAGATCGGCTTCGCCAATATAATTCAAATCAATGCCCTTGTGCGCGCGGATTCCACCCTGCTGCGAGATGGCACGCATAGCATTCCTGCCGTGCCACCCGCGACAATACCATGGTTCACACCCAATCCCGCTGACGGTCCGGCCGGCTTCACATTGCTCATTGACCGTATCCTGGAAAACAGTTTCGGCGACAAGAATTCCAAGGGCGAAAACTGGGGGGGATTCGCGACAGCCGGCCTTGGGCCGGATGGGAAGCTTTCCAGCCCCTTCGCCAGTCCCAAAAACATTGAGGATTATGCCCTGCTGGTTACTGCACTGCAGACCAGTGATAGCGGCGCTGCCGCAAAAAACCTGGAGGCCTCAAAGCAATTGGTCGAGGGTCTTGAGGCACGTTTTACGCGCGAATCCCGTGTGGATGTGGATAGCGAAATGGCCTTCCTCATCCAATTGCAGAACGCCTATGCGGCGAATGCGCGGGTGATGAGCACGGCGCAGACCATGTGGGAAACACTCTTCGGATCGGTGCGATAAGCCATGAACGGTATCAGCCTGACATCCCGTATTGACCTGAATACCATCATGCTGCGCGAAAGGCTGGCGCAGCTTGGTGAAAATATTTCAACAGGGCGCAAGGGAAATAGCTATGCGGCGCTTGGCACGGATGCGCCGAAGGCGATGGATCTTCGTGCCGAGATCGGGCGGCGGGAAGCCTATCAGAACATGATCGGCCAGACGCTATCGAAGGTTCAGGTCACCCAGAATGTGCTGGATCGGCTGGGGGCTATCGCGGAAAAATTCACTGCCAATGCGACAAAATTGCTGGGTGTCGTCAAAGCCGAGGAAATTCAGATCCAGGCAGGACAAGCCAGGGCAGCCCTTGTTGAAGTTGCAAGCCTGCTGAATGAGCAATACGCCGGGGAGTATCTTTTTGGCGGATCTGACACGAGTAACCCGCCAATTCCCAATGCCGCTTCTATTGTGAATACTGGGATGGTGTCCGGTATTTTGGCGCAGGTGGCTTCCCTCAATGGCACCAATACGGCGGACGTACTTTCGGCAACGAAGGCCCTGGGGCAATCGGATGTCGCCGGAATAACACCATTTTCTGCCTTTCTTTCGACCGGGTCTGGCGCCTCCGAAGGGCGCCGCACCCTTCTGGCCGCTGATGGTGAACGCACAGAATATGGCATTCTTGCCAACAGAAATGCTGCCGTTGCCAGTGCCGGCGAAACAACCGGTTCCTGGGCCCGTGATTTGCTGCGCGGCTTGGCCAGTATCGCTGGGCTTACGCCTGAGAAAAATCAGCTGGGTGATGGCTACATAAATTTTGTGACTACGGTTCAGCAGGGGCTGAAATCCAGTGTTGAAGCCCTGGCGCTGGAACGTGGGTCCCTTGGTCTGACGGAAGCGCGCCTGCAAAGCATCCGGACGCTGCATGAAAGTGTCACCCTGAACCTGACCCTGCAGGTGAGCAACCTTGAGGAAGTGGATATGGCCAAGACCATTACCAGCTTCCAAAATACGCAAACCCAACTGGAAGCATCCTATCGTGCGATTTCCCTCGCGCAGCAATTGAGCCTGACGCGCTTCCTGTCCTGAGACGCTGGACGCGGCAGGTGGGATCGCTGGCCCTGGCGGGGCAGCCGATCAGTCAGGCATGTGACCCGGCTTAAAGCCAAGCGCTTCCCGTTTCGCACGAAGCGAGGCAGGGCGCTTTCATTCCAGCTTGATCGCGGCATCGCGCAGCAATTTGCGAAGATCGTCAGTGGCCGGTGTCATTTCCGCCATGAAGGCCTCTGGCGGGCCGGGGCGCGGGGGCACGCCCTCATTCGTCAGCCAGTCGCGCATGGTGGGCTGGTTGATCACATCCTGCAACGCGCGATTGGCGCGCGCGATGATCGCTGCTGGTGTCGCGGCAGGTGCCAGCACGGCCAGCCCATCGGTGAGCTTGGCGCCCGGAATCACCTCCTGCACCGCGGGCACATTCGGCAGCACGGAGGAGCGTTCGGCATTGCCCACCGCCACGCCGATGCCGCGATTATCCTGCATGTAGGGCCGCGCAAACAGCAATGTGGCGAGCGTTGCATCCACCCGACCTGCGAGGAAATCCGTCATGGCCGCAGCGCCGCCGCGATAGGGCACATGGGTCATGTTGAGCTTGCCATAGGCGATCATCTGTTCGATCAGCAAATGATAGGAACTGCCGACACCAACACTCGCGAAATTCACCCGGCCTGGATTGGCGGTGATGTGGCGGACGAAATCCTGCAAGCTGTTCACTTGCAGCCCAGGGCGCACCAGCAGCACCACGGTCATGGGGCCGATCATGCCAACCGGCGCCAGATCCCGCCATGGATGAAAGCCGACATTCAAATCAGCCGCGGCGGCGATGATCAGATTGCCGTAGGAAGTGAACAGCAGCGTATAGCCATCCGGCTGCGCACGAGAGACAAAGGCCGCTGCGACATTGCCGCCGGCGCCGCCACGATTTTCCACCACAACTTGCACATTAAGCGCCTGGGAAAGCCGTTCCGCGACGCGGCGGCCTACCGTATCCGTGATGGCGCCAGGCGGATAGGCGACCACCATGGTGATGGGCCGCGTTGGCCAATTGGTCTCGGCGCCTTGCGCGCTGGCTGCTTTCGTGAAGCCACAAAGCCAGCCAAGAGCCATCAGGGCAGCAAGAAATTTCCGGTGCATGTCCTTCCTCCGTTTCTTCTTGGGGGAAGCTAATCACGCGAAGGCACCACACGCCAGGGGTTCACCAAGGCGGCGGATCATCCAACCCAATTGGCGGCTGGGCCAGCGGGTCGCGCTCCAGCAGCGCCGAATCATCTTCCGCGATGCGATTGACCCGCGATGATACCGGCCAAACGGCTAACCCTGCACGCGGGAAGGGCCGCAGCAGGGCCTTCAGCCGCGCGGGTTCCGCCGGCGTTTCGCCGAGCCATTCATCCCAATCCTCGGGCGGCAGGATCACCGGCATACGGTCATGCAAGGGCGCCAATTCCGGTGCGGCATTGGTGGTGATGATGGTGTAGCTGCGGATGATCTCACCATCCTTGCCGCGCCAGCCTTCCCAAAGTGCCGCAAGCGGCATGGGGGCGCCATCGGCCATGGCGACCGCAAAGGCTTGTTTGGGCGTCTTCGGGCCTTCGCCCAGGCGCTGCCATTCATAAAACCCATCGGCAAAGGCAATGGCGCGGCGCTTGGCAAAGGCTTCGCGGAAGGATGGCTTTTCGCTGATGGATTCGGACCGCGCATTCATCATGCGGCTGCCAATGGAAGGGTCATCCGCCCAGCGCGGGATCAGGCCCCAGCGCAGCGCATCCAAATGGCGCGCGCCGGTCTCAGGGTGGCGGCGCAGCACCAGCCCATCCTGGGTGGGTGCGCGGTTGAAGGAAGGCACCAGATTGGGCGGCGCATTCACCGCGCGGGCATAGCGCGCGATTTCACTGCTTGAACGATGCTGGAAATAGCGCCCGCACATGGCGGCTAGCGTGCAACTTTCTCAGGGTAGAGCGCGGCCAGTGCTGCCTCAGTCGCCGCAACCCGCCCACGTTCGGTGATCAAGCCCGTCACCAGCCGCGCGGGCGTGACATCGAAAGCCGGATTGGCGGCGGGGCTGCCGGCGGCGGCAATACGAATACGCTTGATGTGGCCTTCACTATCCTGGCCAGTGATGTCGGTGACTTCCTCGGCCGCGCGTTCTTCGATGGGGATATCGCGCACGCCATCGGCAACCCGCATGTCCAGCGTTGAATGCGGCAGCGCCACCCAAAACGGCACGCCATTATCCTGCGCGGCGAGCGCCTTTAGATAGGTGCCGATCTTATTGGCAACATCGCCGCGGCGCGTGACGCGATCGGTCCCCACAATCACGATATCCACTTCGCCATGCTGCATCAGATGCCCGCCGGCATTGTCCGCAATCACGGTATGCGGCACACCATGCGCGCCCAATTCCCAGGCCGTCAGTGCCGCGCCCTGATTGCGCGGGCGCGTTTCATCCACCCAGACATGCACAGGGATCCCGGCATCATGCGCCATGTAAATCGGCGCAAGGGCGGTGCCCCAATCCACCGTCGCGATCCAGCCGGCATTGCAATGGGTCAGGATATTCACGCGCTTGCCGGGCCTGCGCGCGGCGATGTCCTGGATCAGCGGCAGGCCGTGGCGGCCAATGGCTTCACAGGTTGCGGCATCATCATCGCAAATCGCTGCCGCTTCGGCATAGGCGGCGGCCTCGCGCGCGGCCAAGGGAAGGGGGCGGAGCACAACGAGCATTTTCTCAAGCGCCCAGCGCAGATTGATCGCAGTGGGGCGGGTTTCGCCAAGCATCGCCGCCACGGCTTCAAGGGCAGAAGGATCGCGCCGCATGGCCAGCGCCAGGCCATAGGCCGCAACGGCACCAATCAGCGGCGCGCCACGCACCTGCATGGAACGGATGGCATGCGCCACTTGGTTTTCATCCGTGAGCCGCAGCCATTCGACCTGCCAGGGCAGCCTGGTTTGATCGAGGATGCGGATGGACCAGCCATCAGCCTCATCAAGGCGGATGCTGCGATAGGGGATGCCGTTGATCTTCATGGCCGGGCTTCTAGATCGGATCGCGCCTGAGCGGAATGTCGGGCGGCAAAGGGCGCGATTCGGGGCAAAGTGGCGACCCTGGTGCAGGGCTGCTATAAGGTTACGGGAGTCCCGCCCTCCACCTCAGGAAGCGGGCCAAAGGATTGTTTGATCATGGCACGTCGCCGCCAACTCTATGAAGGTAAAGCAAAAATCCTGTTCGAGGGGCCGGAACCCGGCACCCTGGTGCAATATTTCAAGGATGACGCCACCGCCTTCAATGCCAAGAAAAAGGGCACCATCACCGGCAAGGGCGTGCTGAACAACCGCATCAGCGAATACCTGATGATGCGCCTGACCGAGATCGGCATCCCGACGCATTTCATCCGTCGGCTCAATATGCGTGAGCAATTGATCCGGGAGGTGGAGATCATCCCGCTTGAGGTGGTGGTGCGCAATGTCGCCGCCGGTTCACTCGCCCAGCGGCTTGGCATTCCTGAAGGGCAGCGCCTGCCGCGTTCGATCATTGAATATTATTTCAAGAATGATGCGCTGAATGACCCGATGGTGGCGGAAGAACACATCACCTGCTTCGGCTGGGCCTCCACCCATGATCTGGATGACATGATTGCGCTGACGCTGCGCATCAATGATTTCCTGACCGGGCTTTTGCTTGGCGTCGGCATTACGCTTGTGGATTTCAAGCTGGAATT
>JBIIIE010000074.1:0-10178 GCA_044235135.1 Roseomonas sp.
TTGTGCGCGACCCCAAGGTGTTCCTGTTCGACGAACCGCTTTCCAACCTTGATGCCAAGCTGCGCGTCCAGATGCGCACCGAAATCAAGAAGGTGCATCAGACGGTGAATACCACCACTGTCTATGTGACGCATGACCAGGTGGAAGCCATGACGCTTGCGGACCGCGTGGTGGTGATGAATCACGGCATCATCGAACAGGTCGGCCCGCCACAGGAACTGTATCATAACCCGGCGACGAAATTCGTGGCGGGCTTCATCGGCAGCCCTTCGATGAATTTCATCCCGGCGAAGCTGGAACAGGCGTCCGGTGCGCTGCGTGTACATCTGCCGCATGATATTGTGCTGAATTTACCGGCATCGCGCACCGCGCGTTATCAGGCGCATGCAGGCAAGGATGTATTGTTTGGCATTCGCCCGGAACATCTGACGGATGACAAGCCGACCGATAAGACCAATACCGCACCCATCACGCTGAAGCCCGAAGTAATTGAGCCCATGGGCATGGAAACGCTGGTGCATTTCAAGCTGAATGGCACGGAAGTCTCTGCTCGGTTGGACCCGGCCACCCCTGCTTCAGTTGGTGCGCCGCTGTCACTGATTGCGCATATGGATCAGATGCACCTGATTGATCCCACCACTGATAAGGTCCTGTGATGAAACGTCTTGAAGGAAAAACCGCCTGGATCACCGGCGCGGGCAGCGGCATTGGCCGCGCCATTGCCATCAGCTTCGCCGCAGAAGGCGCGAAGGTTGCACTGACCGGGCGCCGCACCGCACCGCTGGAAGAAACCGCGCAAATGATCGGCGGCGGCGCGGTGATTGTGCCGGCTGACCTGACGGATGAAAAACAGGTTGCCGCTGCGCTCGCTAAGGTGGAATCCACCATCGGCGGGCCGGATATTCTGGTGAACAATGCCGGCGTCAATCTACCCAAGCGCTATTTGCATCAATTGACGCCGGAGGCCATTCGCAGCCTGGTGGATGGCAACCTGACCGCGCCGTTTTTCACCTCGGTCGCCGTGCTGCCGGGCATGAGGAAGCGCGGCGGCGGGCATATCATCCAAATCGCCTCCATGGCGGGGAAGAATATCTCCTTCCTGTCTGGCCCCGGCTATACGGCGGCGAAGCATGGGTTTGTGGCTCTGTCGCAAAGCATCAATCAGGAAAACGGCATTCACAATATCCGTTCCTGCTGCATCTGCCCGGGCGAAGTCGCCACCGATATCCTGAAGAACCGGCCCGAACCCGTGCCGCAGGAAGATATTGAACGGCTGTTGCAGCCGGAAGATTTGGCGGCCATGGCGCTATTCGTCGCCACCATGCCGGCGCGGGCGAATATCACCGAAATGCTGGTGACGCCCACCTATATGCGCCTGCTGGCGCCGCAGGCGAAGAAGATCGCCGCCATGTAATCGCGCCGCGCCGGGCGATGCTCTCGGCGCGTTTTCCATTTGCGGAGTTCGAGTGATGGGCAGCACCCCCTATGAGATGATCAATGCCGAAGCGCTTGATGGTTTGGTCGCCAATGTGTTTCAGGCGGCCGGCTGTGATGGCCCGGAATCGCGCCGCATCAGCCGCCATTTGGTGGATGCCAATCTGGCCGGGCATGACAGCCATGGCGTGGTGCGCGTGCCGCGGTATGTGGAATGGCTGGAAGCGGGCTATGTGCTGAAGGGCCAGACCGCCGATGTGGTGACGGATGGCGGCGCCTTTGCCGTGATTGATGGCAAATGGGGTTTTGGACAGACCGTGGCGCCGCAGGCCGTGGAATTCGGCATCAAGCGCGCAGTGGAAAATGGCGTTTGCATCACGGCACTGCGCAATGCCGGGCATATTGGCCGCGTTGGCGCCTATGCCGAACAGGCGATGGAACAGGGGCTGATTTCGATCCATTTCGTCAATGTCGCAGGCTCCATCCTGGTGGCCCCCTTTGGCGGTGTGGAGCGACGCTTTTCGACCAATCCGGTTTCCATCGGCGTGCCCTTGCCGGGCCGACCTATCCTGCTGGACTTCGCGACATCGCTTGTCGCGGAAGGCAAGGTGCTGGTCGCTTCTTCCGGGGGCAAGGCTTTGCCGGAAGGCGCCTTGATTGAAGCCGATGGCAGGCTTTCAACGGACCCGCATACGCTTTACGGCCCCTATGACACGCTCGGCCCGCGCGATGTTTCCAAGGGCACGGGTGCGATTCGTGCCTTTGGCGAACACAAGGGATCGGGCTTGGCCTTCATGTGCGAAATGCTGGCGGGCTGCCTGACGGCGGGCGGCACCAGCGGACCGGTATCTGAGCGCTCACGCATCGCGAACGGCATGCTTTCCATTTTCATCTCGCCCAAGCATTTCGGCACCCAAGCGGAATTTGAACGCATGGGGCTGGCCTATGCGGCCTGGGTTTCCGAAACGCGCCCGGCTGACCCCGCCGCGCCGGTGCTGCTGCCGGGTGAACCGGAAGCGACGCGCCGCGCGGAACGCCTTGCTGATGGCGTGCCGCTGCCGCCGGATACCTGGGCGAATATTCTGCAAACCGCCAAGCGTTTGGGCGTGAATAGCACGCTCTAAGCGCGCAATAGCGCCCCCAAAGCCGCCACATCCGGTGCCGCGTGCAGTGCCTCAATCGCGTGGATCAATTCCTCCGCGCGACCTTCGGGCAGAATGCCACCTAAACACGCCTGCACCTTGGCCATTTGCGCCGTGCGCGGCAGAGGATTTTCCGGGCTGCCCAACGCGGCATCCACGCGCTGATCGAGCTTCCTGCCGTCATGCAAGGTAATTTCCACGCGCTGCGGCACCACGGCGTTCTCATCCGTGCTGCCATCGCCATGCAATTCAACCCGCGCTGCCAAAGCATGGGTTGGGCCATCGCGCAGCAGGGCCTCAGAAAAATCACCAAGCCCGACACTGCCCGTAAGCAGCGTGCGCGCCACCACATAGGGCAGGCAAAGCCGCGCGTAATTGCCGGTCAGGTCCGGCTTGATCGGTCTGCCGACCAGCCGCATGGCCAAAGGTGGCAGGTATAGCCGCACAGCGCTGACATGCTCGGCGCGCACGCCATGCGCGGCGATCAGCCGCTGAACGCCATCAATGGCGGGATGCGTCAGCCGCCCGGAAGGGAAGGGCTTGTGCGATAGCCGCGCCACCTGCCATTGCTGCCCCAGCGCCGCCAGGCCGGGCGTCAGATCATATTCTGGTTCCGTCAGCTTCAAAAATCCAAAAGGCCCCGTCAGCCATTGTGCCGGCCCTGCCGCGCCCGCCGCCGCCAAATCCGCCGCGCGCAGCCCGGCCATGGCGGCGAAGCCCATTTGCACCGGCAGCGCCATGGACCCTTCCGTATGCGCCTGCATCGTCCCCGGAATTTGCCCGAGCAACAGCCCCGCCCCGGCGGAAGCGGTGGCCAAATCAAACCCGCGCAACCGCGCAACCGCGCCGTAAGCGCCAAACATCCCCGCCGTTGCGGGCCGGAAAAAGCGCATCGGCCCGCGGGCTGCCGCGCCAATCGTGCAGGCCAGATCGAGCCCCAGGATCACCGCCGCCATGAAGCGCGCGCCGGAGACCGGTTGGCCTTGGCTGCTCAGCCGTTCCGCCTCAGCCAAAGCGGCGGAAACTGTCGGCGTCATGGCATGCACCACAGCGGCTTCATGGATGGCGTCAAATTCCAAAGCATGGGCCTGGAAGGCATTCATGAAGGCGGCCTGCGTAGCGGGCAGTGCGGCGCCATCGCCCCAAAGCCGCGCCTCGGCCCCCGCGCCCCAGCCGCGCGCCGCCGCCAGTAAGCCAGGCCGCGCCGCATGGGCCATGCCGGCCACGCCAACCGCGAGCCCATCCAGCAGAAAGACCCGCGCAGCCGCCCGCGCTGTTTCGGGAATGACGGAATCGGGCGTTTCCAGCAGGTGGCGAAGCAGGATGGTTTCAGCGGTGTCTGTCATGCCGCCCATGCTGCCTGTGCGCCGCTTGGCGTCAAGCACCATGGCGCCCTCAGCCGCTTCGTGCTGCCATAACGCCATATGGAGGAACCCACATGGCCAAGATCAAAGGCATCGTCGTCTGCCCACAACCCCGCGCCGCCGATGTTGGGGCGGAAATCCTGCGCCGTGGCGGCAATGCCTTTGACGCGGCCGTCGCCACCGCCTTCTGCCAAATGGTGCAAGACCCCTTCATGTGCGGCATTGGCGGCATGGGCACGCTGCAATTCCGCGACGCCAAAACCGGCCACCAGGGCATGATTGATTTCCACGCCCGTGCGGGGGCCAAGGTGCGCGCCGATATGTGGGAAGCCGACAGTAAGGGCAAATCCGAAATCTCAGGCTATGCGCTGTTTGAGGATCACCGGGCAGAGCTTGGCTATACTGCCATCATGACCCCCGGCACGGTCGCGGGCTTCGCGCATTTTCACGCGCAATTCTGCACCATGGATTGGGCGGATTTGCTGGCGCCTGCCATCGCCATGGCGCGGGATGGCGTGCTGGTGACGCCCTTCTATCGCGATTTCCTGGTGCGGAAACCTCAACCAAGCCTGCCCACCGGCATGCAGCGCGTGACGAAAACACCCGCCTGCGCCGCGCTTTATTTGAACCAGGCGGGGCAATTGCATGAAGTGGGCGAAACGCTGGTGCATGCTGAGATGGCCCGCACACTGGAACGCATCGCCGCCAAGGGCGCACAGGATTTTTATACCGGTGAGATCGCCGGGCAGATCGTCAGTGATTTCGCGCAACACGGCGCCTTCATCACCGCCGATGATTTGCGCGATTACCGTGTGCGCGAAAGCGCGCCAGTGATCGGCACCTATCGCGGCTACAAGATTTCATCGAACCCGCCGCCGGGATCGGGCGCGGTGCTGATCGCCATGTTGAATATCCTGGAAAACTTCGATCTTGGCGCTTTGCCCGCCGGCAGCGCGGGGCATTATGATCTGGTCGCGCGCGCCATGGCAACCGCGCATCACGACCGGGACGAAGCTTTGGGCGATCCAGATTTCGTGCCTGTGCCAACCGAATCCCTGATGTCGAAATCCCGCGCCGCCGCATGGGCCAAGCGCATCAGGGATGGCTGGCTGCCCGGCGGGCGGATTGGCGAACCGCCATCATGCACCACACATCTTTCCGTCTGGGATGCGGCGGGGAATTGCGTTTCCGTCACGCACACGCTTGGCACCGGCGCCGGCGTGGTGACACCTGGCCTTGGCTTCAATTGGAACAATGCCATGAAGCTTTTCGATATGCGCCCGGGCCGCGCCAATAGCATCGCCCCCGGCAAGGCGCGCACCACCGGCATGGTGCCCACCATTGTCCATAAGGATGATGAACCCTGGCTGATTGTCGGCGCGCCGGGCGGCAGCGTGATCATCTCTGCCGTGCTCACCACCATCATCAATGCGATTGATTTCGGCATGTCAGCGGTGGAAGCGGTTTCCTTCCCGCGTATTCATTGCGAAGGCGGTCCGGTTTTCTGCGAAGCGCGCGTGCAGGGCGATGTGGTGGCGGCGCTCAAATCCCTGGGGCATGAGGTGCGCCATTCCCCCATTTCCTATGACCCGACCATGAGCCGCGCCCATGCCATTCTGCTGCGCGATGGCAAGCCTGCGGGCGGTGCCGATCCGCGTGGTGGTGGCGGTGTCGCAGTCGCCTGGTAGGCGCCTTGCCCGAACACGCATCGCCCCTTTAGAACCTGTCAAAACTGCGCATGAAAGCAACGGATATGACCACGCAACGCAAAACCGCTTTGATCACCGGCGCCGGCCGCAATATTGGCCGCGCCATCGCGCTTGAATTGGCGCGCATGGGGTTCAATGTCGTCATCAATGGCTCCCGCAATCGCGATGCCTGCGAAAACGTCGCCGCCGAAGCGCGCGCATGCGGCGTGGAGGCTTTGGTCGCCATGGGTGATGTTGGCGTGGCCGAAGAATGCGCGCGCATCGCGCGGGATGCCATTGCCAGCTTCGGCGCGGTGGATGTGCTGGTGAATAACGCTGCCCTTCGCCCCGATGGGCGCTTCCTGGAAATGAGCGATGCGGATTGGCGCCGCGTGATTTCAGTTGATCTTGATTCCAGCGTGTGGCTTTCCCGCGCCTGCCTGCCGGGGATGCTGGATCGCGGCTGGGGGCGGATTGTCAATCTGCTCGGCATGAATGCCATCCATGGCTATAATGGCCGCGCGGCGGTTTCCGTTTCCAAGCATGGGCTTTGGGGGCTGACCAAGGCTTTGGCGAAGGAATTCGGCGCCAAGGGCATTACCACCAATGCGGTCTCGCCCGGCCCCATCGCGGGGGAACGAGATGATGAAGCCGCGCATCACCACATCGCCAGCATGGTATCGCGCGTGCCGGTGGGAAGGCTTGGCCAGCCGCATGAGGTTGCCGCCGTGGTTGGCATGCTGGTTTCCGAAGGCGGCGCTTTCGTCAATGGCCAGATGATCCAGGTGAATGGCGGCGCCGAGACGTGATAAAATTGGGTAGGTTGCGGATCGCACGCGATCCGCCCTCAAACGCCGGCGCGCGCCTCCGCGCGCTTGGCTTCGCCGCATTAGCGGCGGCGCCCATTCGGGCGCTCGCCCGCCTTTGGCGGGCGTCAGAGCTCATACGTGGCGAAGCTCATCGCTCCTGAAGGCCCGGTGGCGGCAAGGCGGTGCCGCGCGGGCCGAAGGCGCCCTTATTCTCGCTTTTTTCGCAAGCGGCCAACGCCAGCGCCAGTATCAGGATCACACGGGCCATCAGGCGCGCCTTTCATTGTTCCGGCACAGATTAGCATCAAAGCCGTGTCTGCGCTAAAGGCGCGACACCCGAAGCCCTGACGGAATGCGCGCCATGAATGCTGCCGAAGCCACTATCCAACCCATGATCGGCCTGATCGGTGGATCAGGCCTTTATGACATGGAAGGGCTGGAAGATCGCCGTTGGGTCAAGATGCGCACCCCCTGGGGTGATCCTTCCGATGAAATCCTGACCGGCCGGCTGCATGGTGTGCCCTGCGCCTTTCTGCCCCGCCATGGGCGCGGCCATCCCACGCCGCCCTCCGCGCTCAATTACCGCGCCAATATTGATGCGCTGAAACGGATTGGCTGCACGGAAATCATCTCCCTTTCCGCCGTGGGATCACTCCGGGAAGATTTGCCGCCGGGTCATTTCGTGATTGTGGACCAGTTCATTGACCGCAGCTTCGCGCGCGAGAAATCCTTCTTCGGCACGGGCTGTGTCGCGCATGTTTCCGTCGCGCATCCGGTCTGCCCGCGCTTGGGTGATGCGCTGGAAGCCGCCGCGCGCAAGTTGGCGCTGCCGGTGACACGCGGCGGCACCTATCTTGTCATGGAAGGCCCGCAGTTCAGCACCAAGGCAGAAAGCGAACTCTACCGCGCCTGGGGGTGCAGCGTGATTGGCATGACCAATATGCCCGAAGCGAAACTCGCCCGTGAGGCTGAGCTTTGCTACGCCACCGTTGCGATGGTGACGGATTTTGATTGCTGGCACCCGGACCATGACGCCGTGACGGTGGATCAGGTGGTGAAGGTGTTGTTCTCCAACGCCGATAAGGCCCGCGCGCTGGTGCAGCATGTGGTCCCCGCCCTTGGCGCCAAGCGCGGCCCCTGCCCGGCGGGTTGCGATCGCGCCTTGGAATATGCGCTGATCACCGCACCAGAAAAGCGCGACCCCGATCTGCTCGCGAAACTGGATGTCGTGGCGAAGCGTGTGCTGGGTTAGCCCGGCACGCGAATACGCGCCCTGAGCCCGCCCAAGGGGCTGTCTTCCAGCAACACATCACCGCCATGCGCGCGGGCAATATCGCGCGCAATCGCAAGCCCCAGCCCCGTGCCACCGCCTGAAAGCGTGGTGAAGGGCTTGAAGGCGTCTTCACGCGATGCCGCCGGAATGCCCGGCCCATCATCATCAATCGCAATATCCGCCCAAATGCCATTCTGGCCGCGCGGCTGTTTCATCAGGGTTACGGTCACACGCTTGGCGTGCTTGCGCGCATTATGCAGCAGATTGCCAAAGCAGCGCCGCATTGCGTCGCCGCGAAGTTGCATCGGGAGTGATTCCGGCCCCGCAAAAGGTATTGCCGCGCCGCCACGCGCCTGTTGCGCGACAACACCGCGCAGCAAGGCAGCAAGATCGGTTTCTTCGGGTTGTTCCACACCTTCACCGCGCGCAAAGGCAAGATAGACGCCGATCAGGCGATCCATTTCCTCCAGATCTTCCGTCATCGCCGCAGCATCTTCCCGCGCCGCTTCCGGCAGCATGGCAAGCCCAAGCCGAAGCCGTGTGAGAGGGGTTCGCAAATCATGGCTGATGCCGGCCAGCATTTCTGTCCGGCTATCCACAAAACGGCTGATGCGTTCTTCCATGCGGTTGAAGGCGGTCGCGGTCTGCCGCACTTCTGCCGCACCTTCCGGCTTCATCGGCCCCACCGTGCGGCCCATGCCGAAAGCCTCGGCGGCGGCGGAAATCTTGCGGAGCGCGCGCACCTGATTGCGCATGAAAACCGCCGCCACCAGAAACAACAGCAAGGATGATCCCACCAGCCAAATCACGAAAAGATAAATCGTGCCGCTGAACAGCCGCTTGCGCGCAACTTCCACATGCAAAACGCCATCAGCCATTTGCACGCGAATGATCACGCTGCGTGGATCGCTTTGCCAATCGGCATCAAAGGGCAGACGCACACGTTCCTGCATGGCGGCGGCCAAATCCTCTTCCAATGGCAACCATGGCATGGCGGCAGGGCGCGCCCCCGTCGCCGCAAGCCGCGCCCCCGCTTCGTGGGCAAGAGACAAATCAAGCCGCCAGGCCGCTTCGCGGAAAATCCAACTGCGCTCCTCGGCTTCCGTTTCGCGGTCCAGCAGGCCGACCACCATGGCGATATCACCCGCAACACCCGCCGCCAAACGGCGCGAAATCACATCCAAATGGCTGCCATAGAAAAGCTGCAAGGCAATCGCTTGCAGGATCACCAGCGGCACCAGAATGATCAGCAGCGAACGACCCAAAAGCCCGCGCGGCACCAGCCTGCGCAAGCCCCGGTCCAGCGGAGTCACGGCCCCGGCCTCAAGACATATCCACGATGGCGAATGGTCTGGATGAAGCGCGGCTCGCGCGGGTCGGGTTCCACCTTACGGCGGAGCCTGGTCACTTGCACGTCAATCGCGCGTTCACCGGCGTCAGGCGTGCCAAGCGCTTCGCCGATATCCTCACGGCTCAAAATATCGCCGGCACGCCGCGCGAGGGCTTGCAGCAGGGAAGCCTCACCGCCCGTCAGGCGAATAATGCCATCCGGGCCGCGCAATTCCGCGCGTTCAATATCAAACCAGCGATTGCCGATCTGCATTGGCGCCAGGCTGTGCGGCGCGGCAGGGGCGGGTGCGGCGCGGCGCAAAATCGTGCGAATGCGCAAGGCCAATTCGCGCGGATCAAAAGGCTTGGCCAGGTAATCATCCACGCCCTGTTCAAGCCCCGCGATGCGATCATCCGGCGCGCCGCGCGCGGTCAGCATCAGGATCGGCACTTCCTGCCCTTCGGCACGCAGCGCGGCGGTCAGTGCAAGCCCTGTCTCACCGGGCATCATTACATCCAAGACCAATAGATCAAAGGCCATATCTGCCAAGGCAGCCCGCGCTGCGGCGGCATTCTCCGCAGCGCTGACGCGAAAGCCCTGTTCGGTCAGAAAGCGCTGCAATAGCGCGCGCAGCCGCGCATCATCATCCACCACCAGAATATGGGCGGGGTCATCCTGGCCGTTCATCGCCTGCTGCCCTCAGATTCCGGCTCTTCCAAGCGCGCAAGGCTCGCTTGCGCGTCTTCCCCCATCAGCCCGCGCATGACACGCCGAAAGCCTTCCACCGCCGCGGGGCCGGCTTCACGATAGGCGCGCATTACTGTTTCGCGTTGGCGTTCGAACAGGCGGCGTTCCAAAGCGACACCTTTTTCGGTCAGCGTCAGGCGCCTTTGCCGCCGGTCGCTCTCACCCGGTGCCTGCACGACATAGCCATCACTCATCAGGGGTTGCAGCACGCGCCCCAGGCTTTGCTTGGTGATGCCCAAAATGCCCAGCAATTCACCCACCGTAATCCCCGGCCGCCGCCCGACAAAATGCAGCACGCGATGATGCGCGCGGCCCATATCAAGCGTAGCCAGGATTTCATCCGCCCCGGCGGTAAAATCGCGATAGCCGAAAAACAGCAAATCCTGTGCAA
>JBIIIE010000399.1:0-2840 GCA_044235135.1 Roseomonas sp.
CGCGGTGCTGGCGGATGCCACGCAATACCAAGCGCTGAAGGAAGCCTTGGCGGGAACAGAAACGGAGGTTTCGGCAGGGCCGGAAGCGGTGGTGGCGGCGGCGGGGCTGCCCGCCGATTGGACCATGGCCGCCATTGTGGGCGCCGCTGGCCTTCCCGCCACCATGGCCGCGCTTGCCCGGGGCGGCGTGCTGGCCATCGCCAATAAGGAAACCCTGGTTTGTGCGGCGGAGCCCGTGCTTGCCATGGCGCGCCAAGGCGGGTCCACCATCCTGCCGGTGGATAGCGAACACAACGCCATTTTTCAGGCTTTGGATACGCGCGACCCCTCGGCCATTGCGAAAATCATCCTGACGGCCTCGGGCGGGCCATGCCGGACCATGTCCTTGGCGGAAATGGCCGCCGTGACGCCGGAAGTCGCGGTGCGCCACCCGGTCTGGTCCATGGGCGCCAAGATCAGTGTCGATTCCGCCACCATGTTCAACAAGGGGCTGGAACTGATCGAAGCCGCGCGGCTGTTCCCGGTGCCGGAATCGCGCATCGAAGTGCTGGTCCATCCGCAATCCACCGTGCATGGGCTGGTGCAATATACGGATGGCTCCGTGCTGGCACAGCTTGGCACGCCCGATATGCGCACGCCCATCGCCCATGCCTTGGCCTGGCCGGCGCGCATGGCGGCCTCAGTCCCGCCGCTTGATCTGATTGCGCTTGGCAAGCTTGAATTTTTCGCGCCCGATCCGGTGCGCTTCCCGGCGCTCAGGCTTTCGCGCGAAGCGCTTTGCGCCGGGGGCGGGGCGCCCACCATCCTGAATGCGGCGAATGAGATCGCGGTCGGGCTCTTCCTTGAAAAACGGCTCCGCTTTCTCGATATCGCGGCAGTGGTGGATGAAACGCTCTCACGCCTTGGCGCGCCAGAGGCTGCGGATCTTACTGCCATTCTGGCGCATGATGCGGCGGCACGGTCCGAAGCGGGGCTGATCGCCGCAAAACGCGCCGCGCTGGCCTGACCTCGCGCTTTTTTAGGAGCCTTTCTCTTGGACTTTCTGCCCGAACCCTTCCGCAGCATTGCCGCCTTCGTGGTGGTGCTCGGGGTGCTGATTTTCATCCATGAGCTGGGCCATTATCTGGCGGCGCGCTGGCGCGGCGTGCATGTGGAACGCTTCTCCGTGGGCTTTGGCCGCGCGATCTATACCTGGGTGGATAAGCGCGGCTGCGAATGGCGGATCGGCTGGCTGCCGCTTGGCGGCTATGTGAAAATGCACGGCATGGAGGATCTGGGCGAAGCAGGCCCGGAACAGGCAGCGGGCTTCCGCCCAGGCGAGACCTTCCATGAAAAGCCCGTGGGCGACCGCGCGCTGGTGGTGGCTGCCGGACCTTTCTTCAATTTCGCGCTCGCCGTGCTGCTATTTGCCGCATTGTTCGTGGTGGTGGGGCGGCCTTCCCCAGTGCCGAGCGTGGGCAATGTGGTGGAAGCCTCGGCTGCGGCGCGCGCAGGGTTGGCACCGGGCGACCGGATCATCGCCATGGATGGGCAGAAGGTTGAACGGTTCGAAGCGCTGCAGCGCTATGTCCAGGCGAGACCGGGTCAGCCCATTGAAGTGCTGGTGGCGCGGGGCGATTCGCAGATCAAGGTGGTTGCAACCCCCCTGCCGCGGCCTTCCGATGGGCTTGGCATGCTGGGCATTACCGCCGGGCCGCCGATTTTCGAAAGGCTTGATCCCTTCAGCGCCGCCTGGGCGGGCGTGACGCATACGCTGGATATCACCGGACAGACGCTGGTGGGTGTTTGGCAGATGATCTCCGGCAGCCGCGGGGCCGAGGATTTGGGTGGGCCTTTGCGCATTGCGCAAATGTCGGGCCAGGTCGCGAATATGGGGCTTTCGGCCTTCATCACCTTCGCGGCCCTGCTTTCGGTCAATCTGGCGCTGATCAACCTGTTCCCCATCCCGGTGCTGGATGGCGGGCATTTGCTGTTCTATGCCGCCGAGGCGATCCGGGGCCGCCCCTTGCCGCTGAAGGCGCGGGAATATGGCTTCCGGGCCGGCTTTGCCCTGCTGATCGGGCTCATGATTTTCGCCACCTGGAATGACCTTGCGCAGCTTGGCGTGGTGCGCTGGGTGAGCGGGCTATTGGGTTAATCCCGTTTGGGGGTGGCGAGGGGGGCGCGGCTCGGCTAGGTAGGATCGTCAGCTTGAGAGAGATGCCGATTCCGTGAAGCAGCTACGCGCTCTTTTGGCCCTTTTCGTGTTTTTGGCCCTGGCCATGCCGGCAACCGCGCAGGAAGCCGGCCGTGGTGGTGGGCGCATCACCACAGTGGATGTGCGCGGCACGCAACGCATCGATCCCGATACGGTGCGGAGTTATATGCTGGTGCAGGTGGGCGACGTGGCCGAACAGGACCGGATTGACCGGAGCCTGCGCGCGCTTTTCGCGACCGGGCTGTTTCGCGATGTGACGATCCGCACCGAAGGCGCGCGCGTTGTTGTTGACGTGGTGGAAAACCCCCTGGTCAATCGCGTGGCCTTTGAAGGCAATCGGCGCATTTCCAGTGAAATCTTGCGCGGCGTTGTGCTGACGCAGCCGCGCAGCGTCTTCACCCCTGCAGCAGTGCAGACGGATCGGCAGCGTATTCTGGAGCTTTATGCAAGGCGCGGACGGTTTCGCGCGACGGTCGAACCCAAGATCGTGGAGCTTGACCAGAACCGCATTGATTTGGTGTTCGAAATTGTCGAGGGCGATCCAGCACTCATCGCGCGCGTGAATTTTGTTGGCAATAATGCCTTTTCCGAAGCGCGGCTGAGGGACGTGGTTTCCTCCCAGGAGCAGGCATGGTTCCGCCTG
>JBIIIE010000075.1:0-10152 GCA_044235135.1 Roseomonas sp.
CTTGCGCTGCCCTTTTCGGCTGGCGCGCCGGCGCCGGATGAAGACCGTGACCGTTGGGCGGTGGAATCAGGCCGCGCCGTGGTGGAACTGATCCGCCGCAATATCCGCCCGCGCGATATCGTGACCCTTGATTCGCTGCATAACGCGGCGGCGATTGTGGGCGCGACGGGTGGTTCGACCAATGCCGCGCTGCATTTGCCCGCCATGGCGCATGAAGCGGGCATCCGCTTCACGCTGCAAGACGTGGCGGAGATCATGCGCAAGACCCCACACATCGCGGACCTCAAGCCCGGTGGGCGTTACGTGGCGGCGGATGTGCATCGCATCGGTGGCGTACCCATCATCATCAAGGCGCTGATTGATGGCGGCTATGTGAAGGGCGATTGCATGACCGTCACCGGCAAGACCATTGCCGAAAATCACCGCGAAGTGATCGTGCCAAAGGATCAGGATGTGGTGCGCCCCTGTTCCGATCCGATCAGCCCGATCGGTGGTGTAGTGGCGTTGAAGGGCAATCTGGCGCCGGAAGGTGCGATTGTGAAAATCGCCGGCATGGAAAAGCTGCGCTTTGAAGGCACAGCTCTGTGCTTCGATTGCGAGGAAGATGCCTTCAAGGCCGTGGAAATGCGCGCCTATAAGCCGGGGGATGTCATCATTGTGCGCTATGAAGGCCCGAAGGGTGGGCCCGGCATGCGTGAAATGCTCTCCACCACCTCGGCCATTTATGGCCAGGGCATGGGGGATAAGGTAGCGCTGATCACGGATGGGCGTTTTTCGGGGGCGACGCGCGGTTTCTGCATCGGCCATGTCGGGCCGGAAGCGGCGGTGGGCGGGCCGATTGCGCTGCTGCGCGATGGCGACAAGATCATCATTGATGCCGATAAGGGCACTATTGATGTGGCGCTTTCGGATGAGGAATTGGCCAAGCGCCGCGCCGAATGGAAGCCGCGCCAAACCGATTACAATTCCGGCGTGCTGTGGAAATATGCGCAGCTTGTCGGCCCGGCCTATCTTGGGGCCGTGACCCATCCGGGTGGCGGGGCTGAAACGCATTGCTACGCGGATCAGTGATCCGCTTTCTGTTCCTAGCTGCGATGCTTTGCGCTGCCAGCCCTCTGGCGGCGCAGGGTTTCAATGGCGTTTGGCAAGGCAGGCTGACCTGCGATGCCGTGCCGGGTATCACCCAGGCACCTTTGGCGGCCCCTTTCACAATACGGGTGGATGGGACGGTCGCGAAATATGAACGCCCAGTGCTCTCCGCTTCCGGGGCGCGGACGGGCGCTTGGGAAAGGGGCGAAGGGCGCGTGGGCGCGGATGGTGCTTTGGTCTTGGTGGGCGGGTCTTCCGGGCGCGGCTTTCATTACCGTGCGCGCTATGAAGGCCGGCTTGGCGCAGATGGAACAGCGCAGTTTACCGGGGCGCAGGATTGGATGTTGGATGACCGCGATTTCACGCGGCTTTGCGCCATTGAAGTGCGGCGGTGATCAAACCGGCATCATGAAAATGCCCTGATTCTGCCAAGGCAGGAACATGGAGGCGTGGTGCCCTTCCCCTGATCCCAGATGGATCAAAGGGGGTGTTTGATGCGCCTGATCACCTTGCCGCTTTCGATGTTGCTTTTGGTGTTGACGCTGGGGGGCTGCCTTGCCAGCGGCGGTCATTACAGCCCTTCCTATGGCCATGGTTTCAGTGGCTATGGCTATGGCTATGCACCCTATCGTGGCTATGCCCATCGCCCCCACCGCCACAGCTACCGGTCTTGGGAAGCGCCGCGCCATTATCGGCAGCATCACCATCGGCGTGATCATTCCCGGCCAATTTTCCCGCATCGCCCGATTTGGAAGAAATGGTAGGGGTAAACGCCTCCAGCCATTTATCCAGAAATCCTTGGGATTGACGAAGCGCCGTTCCGGCTATGAGCTTGCCTTCCAAGGAGACGCCACGCCATGAACCATATCCCCGCCACGATGAGAGGAACCGGCATCGGCGCGCCCGTGCGGCGCATTGAGGATATGCGTTTCCTGCGCGGGCAGGGGCGCTATGTTGATGATCTGGGCGGCGCAGATGTGGCGCAACTTGTGATGCTGCGTTCCCCTTACGCCTCGGCGCGCGTCACGCGGCTTGATGTGACCAAGGCGCGCGGTATGCCCGGCGTGCTGCTGGTGCTGACGCCTGATGATATCGAGGAACTTGGCGTGCTTCGCTGCATCACGCCGCGGCTGCAAAGGAATGGCGCGCCGCTCGCGCAAACGCCCTGGCGGATGCTGGCGATAGGGCAGGTGCGCTATGTGGGCGATCCGGTGGCGGCGGTGATCGCCACATCACGCGCCGCCGCGCAGGATGCGGCGGAAGCGATCATTGTTGAATATGAACCCTTGCCCGTTGTGACGGATGTGGCAGAGGCGATCAGGCCAGAAGCGCCGCAGCTTTGGCCGGATTTGGTGCGGGAAAACGAAAGCGTGTTGTTCCGCTTGGGTGATGCGGCGGCGGTGGATGCCGCCTTCGCGCGCGCAGCGCATGTCACGCGGCTTGATTTCCGCATCACGCGCGTTTCCGCCAACCCCATGGAACCGCGCAATGCGCTGGCAAGTTACGATCCGGTGGAGGATCGCTATACGCTCACCACCGGCACGCAATTGCCGCATGTAATGCGCAATGAAATCGCGGAATTCGCGCTGAAGATACCAACGAATAGGCTGCGCATTATCTCGCCGGATGTGGGCGGCGGCTTCGGCATGAAGGAAAGCCCGTTTCAGGAATATGTGCTGGCCTTGCATGGCGCAAAGCGGCTTGGCCGTCCGGTGCGTTGGACCGCGACGCGGACGGAAAGCTTTTTGGCGGATACGCATGCGCGGGACAATGTCTCAAAGGCTGAATTGGCACTGGCCGCTGATGGTACCTTCCTTGGCTTTCGTGTGCACACGCTTTGCAATGTCGGCGCATACCTTGCCTGGCAGGGGCCGGTTTCGGCCACGAATAATGTGGGTGGCCTTGCGGGTGTTTATCGCACGCCGCATATCTTCACAGAAGTCCGCTGCATTTTCACCCATACCCAGCCAACCGCGCCCTATCGCGGCGCCGGGCGGCCAGAGGCGATTTATGCGATTGAGCGCATCATTGACCTGGCCGCCGATGAAATGGGCATGGACCGGATTGCGCTGCGTGAGAAAAACCTGATCCCGCCGGATGCCATGCCGTTTCGCACCGGGCTTGATTACACCTATGACAGCGGCGATTTCCCAAAGAATATGGCCTTGGCGCTGAAGGCGGCAGATTGGGCAGGGTTTGAGGCACGCCGCGCGGAAGCCAAGGCGCGTGGCAAGCTGCGCGGGATTGGCATTGCCAATGCAATTGAAAGCGCTGGCGGGCCGCATCGCGGGCCTTTGGAAGAATCCGCTGAAATTCGCTTCGATTCCGGCGGCAGCGTGACCCTGCTGATGGGGAGCCATAATCACGGCCAGGGGCATGAAACGGTATTTCGCCAAATCGCTTCTGAACGTTTGGGGATTCCGGCTGACCGCATTCGCTTCATCAATGGCGACACTGACATCGTGACGCATGGGCGTGGGACCATTGGGTCCCGTTCCATGATGGCGGCGGGTGGTGCCTTGGTCGGCGCGGCGGAGCGCATCATCGCGCGCGGCAAGAAGATCGCTGCGCATTTTCTGGAAGCGGCAGAATCCGATATCGAATTCAGCGAAGGCCAATTCCGCATCGCCGGCACGGATCGCGGCATTGGCATCGAAGCCCTCGCGCGGCGCAGCTATATCCCGGGCCAATTGCCGATCGGCGAAGAACTCGGCCTTTCTGCCTTGCTCATCACGCGCCCTGGTGATGCGACCTTCCCCAATGGCTGCCATATCGCAGAGGTGGAAACTGATCCTGAAACCGGGGAGGCGCAGACGGTTGCTTATGTGGTGGTGGATGATGTCGGCACCGTGATCAATCCGCTGCTGCTGAAGGGGCAGATCCATGGCGGGATTGCGCAGGGGTTGGGCCAGGTATTTGGTGAGGATATTCGCTATGATGCGAATGGTCAGCTTTTGACCGCAAGCTTTATGGATTACCTGATGCCGCGCGCGGCGGATTTTCCGGAGATGATGGTGAAAAGCAACCCGGTGCCAACCAAGACCAATCCGCTTGGCGTGAAGGGCGCTGGTGAGGCCGGCACGGTTGGCGCCTTGCCGGTGCTGATCAATGCGGTTGTGGATGCGCTCCGCCCCCTTGGCATTCACCATATCGAAATGCCGGCAACGCCGGAACGTATCTGGGCCGCCATACGCAACGCAGGTTAGGCCCGCGCTTCTTCTTCCAAAGCTTCCAGAAGCCGCGCCGGCCACCATTGCGGAATGCCTTGGCCGATCAGCACCAGGCGGGAACGCCGATCCGCCGATGGCCAATCCTCCAGCCATTCAATGGGATGCAGCACATGGCGCACGCCATGCAGCACGGCGGGTTTTTTCGGCGCCTCCGCAACACGGATGATGCCTTTCATGCGCAACAATTTCTCGCCAGCATGTTCGGCCAAGGCTTCCAGAAACAACGGCAGCACAACGGCGGGCAGGGGGTCTTCGCGCAGGATGGAAATGGTCTCAACCCCTGCGCTATGGCGCGCGCCTGGTGTCGCGGTGGCCGCCAACCAATGCTGCAAGGCAGCGGGCCGCGCGGCGGCAGCAAATAGCGCATCAGGTGGAATGGCGCCTTGCACCGCGCGCAAGATCGGCGCGCCGGGATTGAGCGCCGCGAGCCGTGCTTCCAGCGCCGATGTATCGGATGAGAGATCGGTTTTACTCAGCAACAATCGATCCGCCAGCATGGCCTGCTGCGAGGCTTCCGGATGGCGTGCGATGGTCTCGGTGCCCAGCAGCGCATCCACCACCGTTACCACCGCTTCCACGCGATGATCCTCCGCAATGCTTGGGTCCATCAGCAGCGTGTGCAGAATGGGCGCGGGATCAGCAAGGCCAGAGGTTTCGATCAGCACGCGGCGATAATTGATGGCGCCTGATCGGCGCCGTGCCGCCAAATCGATCAGCGTGCGCGCCAGATCGCCGCGTGTGGCACAGCAAAGGCAGCCATTGGCCAGGCCGAGCAGGTTTTCTTCAGATGTTTCCAGCAATTCATGGTCAAGCCCGATATCGCCCCATTCATTGACGATCACGGCACTGCCGGCATAGGCGGGATCGCGCAGCACGGAACGCAGCAATGTGGTCTTGCCGCTGCCAAGAAAGCCGGTGATGACCGAAACAGGAATCACGATGGGGCCGCAACCCGCGCGCGGGCTGGCGCTGCGCCGGTGGCGTTCAGCGCATAACGCAGGCTGCGCAATAGCCCGAGCAGGGAAGCCGCTGGGCGCCGCCGGGCTACGCTGATCAGCCACCAGCGCATGGGCGCTTCCCCCGGTCCGGCTTGCGTGACATGCAGCACCTGGTCGCCTGCGATGATTCTGATGCTCGCGTCAGCAATGTCCACGCGCCCTGTCACGCCCCAAAGGGTCAGGCTATCAGCCAGCAAGGCACGCAGAGCGGGAGGGTTCATACGGCGGGCGCGGTGCGGATTTCCTGCGGAATGCGGCGCGGCAGCCATTGCCCGCCCGCGGCATCACCGACCCAGCGATCATTTTCGACCATGATCTTGCCGCGCAGAATCGTCATGGCGGGCCAGGCATCCACCTGTCGGCCTTCCCAGGGCGTATAGTCGCTTTCATGCAGGGCCTCGGCGCGCACCATGCGCTTCAGCTTGGGATCAAGAATGCAGATATCCGCATCCGCCCCCGCAGCAATCGCGCCCTTGCGCGGATACATGCCCATGATCTTCGCGGCATTGGTCGAAACCGCATCCACGAATTGCCGGAGCGTAAAGCCGCGTTTGCCGACCATTTCCGTGTACATCACCGCCACGCGGGGTTCCACGCCGGAATTGCCGCCGGTTGTGTCATCCACCCGCTTGCCTTGCGTTTTCACTGCAAGTGAACAGCAAAGTTCATCGGTGGCGACACAGGAAATGGAGCCATCCCGCGCCCCGGCCCAAAGCTCATCCTGATCCGCCTGGGACTTCAGCGATGGATAGGTGTGATAGATCTGCCCATTTGGGCGCTTATAATCCTCACTGGTGTAGAGCATGTATTGATGCAGTGATTCGCCATAGATCGGCAGGCCCTTGGCGCGTGCATCGCGAATGGCGCGCACGCCATTCCCGGCGGAGACATGCATCATGTAAAGCGCCGTGCCCGGCACATGTTCTGCCAAGCGCATGACGCGGCGGAATGACAGGTCTTCCGAGAGCGTATTGTGGACCTCGGCCATATTCTCGAACCCCGCGCGGTTTTCGCGAAACAGCTTGGCATACATATGCATCACAATGTCATTGTCTTCAGCGTGAATCACACCCAGCCCGCCCTTGGCGGAGAGCACCTGAAACACTTCCCAGATATCGCCGAAATCCACCATGCGTCCTTTGCGGGAAGGGGTGATGTCTGTCGTGAAGATTTTCGTGGTGGCGTGGCCGGCTTCAATCGCCTCCCCCAATTGTGCGGGAAGCTCGGGCGGAAGATCACCTTCCACCATGATATGGAAAGCGTAATCGCATGGGCAGCCATCGGCTTTCCAGGCGGCATGGCGTTCGGCGATGGCGCCTTCAATGGTCTTGCCATGTGTCCAGCGCACGAAATCCAGAATGCTGGTAGTGCCGCCGTACAGTGCGGCTTTGCCGACGACCGAAGCGCCCTGCGTTTGCTCAATCTTGCCATCTGGTCCGGGGATGGGCCAAAGGCAATGCGTATGCGGATCAATACCGCCTGGCATCACGATGCTGTCGCCCGCATCCACCACGCGAACACCTGCTGGCGCAGTCAGGCCTCCTGGCGCTGCGATGGCGATGATTTTTTCGCCCGCTATGCCGATTTCCGCCGGCCCAATGGCGTAGGGTGTTACGACACAATTGCCCTTGATGATCAGGTCCATGGCAATACCCCCGATTGGCGCAACGTCGCGCCTTCAAGGGGGAAGCCTAAACCCAAAATACAGGTTTAGGCCAATGCTGAATTTAACGTGGCGCGGGTGCGCTGCCCGGAACGTCGCGCGAGATACGCGCGCGATCGGTTTCCGTCACCATCACGCGGTCACCGATTTGCAAGCCAAGCTCATTGGTTTGGGTAATCACGCGCTCGCCGCCGGAATCCGGGCGAATGATGAATTCCATCGCCTCACCGCGCGTGGCGCCGTCTTCAATGGCGCCGCCGGCCAAGCCGCCCGCGAGTGCGCCAACCACGCCACCCACGGTGCGTGCACGCCAATCACCACCAATGGTGCTGCCCAGGAAACCACCCCCGACGGCACCCGCAGTCGCGCCGATACCGCTACGCGAACCGCTTACAGTCACAGGGCGCATGGCAATGATGGTGCCGCGATAGACAGTGCCCTGAATGCCAAGCGCCTGACGCTCAACCGAAGTATTGGTCTCAGGCGCGCAGGCGGCTAGTCCCAAGGTGAGCAGGATTGCAGAAAGACGCAAGAACATCGGTCAATCTCCGCTTGGCTAGAATTGCAAAAAAGACAGTCTCACAGACACGCTTCTTACGGCATTTTTATGGTGGCTTCCTATTACGTAATTTTAAGGTCGCTCGCCAAATGGAACAGGCAATCGCCGCGTTTGGTGCGCGCCGGAATGCGCTGGCACATCACAATGCCCGCAGCCTTGAAGGTGATTTCAACGGGCGGCAGCCAGGGTGTTTCGGTGAAATGGATACGTGCAGCGGGCGTGCCGATGGCGACCGTATCGCCAAGCTGTACCAAGGGCTCAAACACACCATTTTCTGGTGCATAGACGTAATAATCCTGCCCGCGCACATCCAAAAACCGGGTGGGGGAGGGCGGTTCGACCCAATCTGTTTGGGGCAGAATGCCAAGATGCACCAGCACATTGCGCACACCGCGCTCTGCAATCGCAAGGCCCGCGGGATTGACGGTGCCTGAGCCGCCCAATTCGCTGCCAAGCGCAATCTTGCCGCGCCGTTCGGCGCCGCTGCCAAGCGTCTGATTGCCGCCCTGACCTTGCGCGCCACCCTGGATATAGGTGAAGGGCGCACCAAAGGCGCGCAGCGCCGCCAATTGTTTTTGAAACAGCGCGGGATCATTGGATTGGGTCGCTAGCGCGCACGGCACGTAATTCAGCGATGACCCGCCCGAATGCAAATCCATCACAAAATCCGCAAGCGGGATCAATTCGCTGTCAATGTAATGCGCGATCTGGCGCGTGACCGTGCCATCCGGATCGCCTGGAAAAATGCGGTTCAGGTTCAAATCATCAATCGGTGAAACGCGCCGCCCAACCAGTGCTGCCGGGTAATTCGCCATGGTCAGGATGATGACGCGCCCCTTGATGCGTGCAGGATCAAGCGCCTTCGCCAGATTGGTCAGCGCCACCTGGCCTTCATATTCATCGCCGTGATTGCCGGAGGTGAAAAGCGCCGTCGGCCCTTCGCCATTCTTCACCACCACAATCGGGATGGGCAGAAAGCCATAGGCGCTGTCATGGGTTGAATGAAACAGACGAATAAAACCTGTCTGCTTGCCGTCCTTGTTGAAATCAACTTCGGAAACAAGGCGCGATTTGCGCGGCGCGTCAGCCATGGTGTTTTCCCTATTCAGGCTTGGGTCATCAAATGGCAGGCGACCTGATGGCCGGCCTGGGTTTGCGTGAGCGGCGGCGCCACTTCCTTGCATATCGGCATCACATGCGGGCAGCGTGTGTGGAAGCGACAGCCGGAAGGCGGATTGAGCGCGCTTGGAATATCGCCGACGATATTCTCCCGTTTTCCGCGCGAGCGTCGAGAAGGATGCGGCGCCGGTACGGCCGCAATCAGCGCGCGCGTATAAGGATGCTGTGGATCATGATAGATCACGCGCTTTTCGGCGACCTCAACGATCTTGCCAAGATACATGACCGCAACACGGTCAGAAATATGCCGCACCACCGACAGATCATGCGCGATGAACAGATAGGTCAGCCCCATATCGCGCTGCAAATCCTGCAACAAATTGACGATTTGCGCCTGAACGGAAACATCAAGTGCGGATACCGCCTCATCGCACACCACAAAGCGCGGGCGCAGGATCAACGCGCGCGCAATGCCGATGCGCTGGCGTTGGCCGCCGGAAAATTCATGCGGAAAGCGATCCAGCGCGCGGCGCGGCAGGCCGACACGATCGAGCATTTCCGTGACCTGCTGGCGTGTCTCGGTGCCATGTTTCGCGCCATGGATCACCAAGGGTTCGGCGATGATATCCTCAACCGCCATACGCGGATTGAGCGCGCCGTAAGGGTCCTGGAAAATGATCTGCATGGACCGGCGAAATTCGCGCATGGCCGCACGCCCAAGGCCGGTGATTTCCTGTCCCTGAAAACGGATGCTGCCTGCGGTTGGGTCCAGCAGCCTGATCAGCAGCCGTCCGAGCGTGGATTTGCCGCAGCCGGATTCACCAACCAGCCCCAATGTCTCTCCGGGCATGATGGAAAGCGCCACATCATCCACCGCGCGGAGCTTGCTGGTTCTGCCGCGCAGAAAAATGCCGCCACCGCCGACATCAAAATGCTTGGCCAGGTTCTGCGCGCTGATCAGGGGCTCGGTCATGGTGCAGCCAATTCCTTGGCGCGGAGGCATGCGGCCCAATGATCAGCTTCTTCCAAGATCAGCGGCGGCAGCGCTTCACTGCAAGAAGGCTGCGCATAACGGCAGCGCACACTGTAACGGCAGCCAGGCGGGCGGCGCGCGGGATCGGGCAGGGTGCCGGGAATGGCGATCAGCCGCGCGCGATCTTCGGTGATGGAGGGCACGCATTCCAGCAAGCCGCGCGTATAGGGATGCACGGGGTGGTCAAAAATTCGTGCCACCGGCGCTTCTTCAATCACGCGCCCGGCATACATGACCAGCACGCGATCCGCAGTTTCCGCGATCACGCCCATGTTGTGCGTAATGATCATGATCGCCATGCGAAACTCATCCCGCAAATCCATCAGCAGATCGAGGATTTGCGCCTGGATCGTCACATCCAACGCCGTGGTGGGCTCATCGGCGATCAGCAGCTTTGGGTTGCAGGCAAGTGCGATCGCGATCATCACGCGCTGGCGCTGCCCGCCTGACATCTGGTGCGG
>JBIIIE010000400.1:0-2833 GCA_044235135.1 Roseomonas sp.
TTGAAGGTCAGGCCGCGCGAATGGCCGCGCGGCCCCGGCTTGTCAACCGCGTCAGTTCATCTGGATATTGGCGTCCTTCACCACCTGCTTCCAGCGGGCGAGTTCCGCCGAGATCGTCGCCCCCAATTCCTGGGGGGAGGATGCGTCAATGGTGAAGCCCGCTGCCGTCAGGCGCTGCGTGGTCTCGGGCGCACGCAGCGCGGCCACAATCACCTCATGCAGCCGGGCGATGGCAGGCGCAGGCGTGCCGGCCGGGGCCAGAAAGGCGGACCAGGAAGCGGAAAGCACATCCGGCAGGCCCGCTTCCGGCATGGTGGGCACATCGGGCAGGCCAGAAAAGCGCTTGGTGCCGGCAATGGCTATGGCACGCAAAGCACCCGAAACCACATGCGGGCGCACCGTTGCCGCGTTCAGAATGCTCGCCTGGACCTGCCCCTGGATCATGGCGGTCACTGCCGGAGCGCCGCCGGGGAAGGGCACATGCGTCGCCTCGGTCCCGGTGCGCTTCAGGAAAAGCTCCATCCCCAATTGCTCGGTGGAGCCCACACCGCCCGAGCAATAGGAAGCCCGGCCGCCTTCCCGCTTCAGCCAGGCCACAACCTCGGCCACATTGGTGGCGGGCACATCCTTATGCACCACCAGCATATTGGGCACCGACATCGCCAGGCTTATCGGGGCGAAATCCTTCTCAGGATCATAGCCGGGGCGGGTCATCACGGCGGGGTTGATGGTCATGGTGCCGCTGGCGGCCACAATCAGCGTATGGCCATCGGCAGGCTGCGCCGCGACATGGCGGGCAGCGATGGCCCCGGTGGCGCCGGGGCGGTTTTCCACCACCACATTCTGCCCAAGGGCCGCCTGCATGGCGGGTGCGACAAGCCGCGCCACCACATCATTCGGCCCGCCTGGGGCGAAGGGCACCACCAGCACGACCGGGCGGCTCGGCGCCCAGGCGCCCTGCGCGCGGGCTTGGGTGGCGAGCAGCGCCAAGGGCAGGCCCATCAGTAAGCGACGTTTGAACATGGAGTGTCTCCCCGTAATTTCTTGGCCCTTCTAAGCACAAAGCGCCCGGAGGCGACAGACAGGGCTTGATCCCCCACCCCGCTTTGTGCTTTACGCCGCGCTCCCCTGCCGGGCGCTAGGCAAGCGCGCGGCTATGCCCCCATGCGTGCCCCATCCCGGGGCCAGGGCTGAGCCAGCCAAAGGGAGATCACATGCCGCTATACGAATGCGTGTTCATCGCACGCAATGATATCACGCAACAGCAGGTTGAAGCCATTGCCGAGCAGGTCGCCGCGACCTTGGCCGAAGGCGGTGGTGAAGTGCGCAAGCGCGAATATTGGGGCCTGCGCGGCCTTGCTTATCGCATCAAGAAGAATCGCAAGGGGCATTACATGCTTCTTGGCCTTGATACGCCCCCCGCCGCCTTGAATGAAGCCGAACGTCTGCTTGGCCTCAATGAAGATGTGCTGCGCATGCTGACCGTGCGCGTGGAAGCGATTGATGAGGCGCCTTCCGCTGTCATGGCCAAGCGCGGCGGTGGTGAAGAACGCGATCGGGAAAAGAGCTTCCGTGGCCCACGCCCTGCGGGCCGCTTCGGGTCCGGCCGTGGTGGCCGCGGTGATGACCGTGAGGAATTCCGCGCCCGTGGCCGTGACGAAATGGAAATGCCCATGGGGATGGAGGAATAAGCCATGTCTGACAATGCAGATCTGATCCCCGCCGCCCGTCGCCCTGCCGTGGGCGCCCGCCGGCCCTTCCATCGTCGTCGCAAATCCTGCCCCTTCAGCGGGAATGGTGCGCCGAAGATTGACTATAAGGATGTGCGGCTTCTGTCCCGCTTCCTGTCCGAGCGCGGCAAGATCGTGCCGGCGCGCATCACCTCGGTTTCGGCGAAGAAGCAGCGCGAATTGGCCATTGCCATCAAGCGCGCGCGCTTCCTGGCGCTGCTGCCTTACGTGATTGCGGATTAGGCAGCGCGTTACGGCGAAAGGGCATGGGACCAGCCATGGCAATCAGGCGCGGCCTGTTGGATGACCCGCGTTGGCTCGCGGCGGCGATTGGTGGGATTGCTTCCGCCATCGCGGCGCTTTGGGCTATGCGCGGGTTGCCGCTGGGCTTTGCCGCTTTTTGGCTGACATCCCTGCCAATCTTTGCCGCCGGGCTTGGCTTTGGCAGCGCCTCCGCCTTTGGCGCGCTTTGTGTCGGCACCGTGATGGTGCTGATCCTGGCAAGCGAATGGCCGGCGCTGATCTATCTGCTGGGCTTCACGCTTCCCGCGCTGCTGATGGTGGCAACGGGGCTGCGCGGTGGCCGGATTGATCCTGCCCTGCCTTTGGCGCTGACCGGAATTTGGCCGGCGCTGGTGATCCTGTTGGTGGCGATGCTGCTGGCGGGCACTGCCGGTGGGTTCGACGGGGCCTTGATTGGTTCGGTCAACCAAGGGCTTTCGCGCATGGGCATAGCCGATGCCGGCATGCCGGTGGAGCAATTGGCGCGCATCATGGCGCCCGCCATGGCGGGGTGGATGGTGGCGGCGCTGATCCTATGCGGGATTGGCGCGCAAAGCGCCTTGACTCGGCGCGGGCTTGCTATGGCAGCCACGCCACGCTGGTGCGAAGCCCGCCTGCCGATCTGGTATGGGTTTTTGCCATCCGGGGCGGCGCTGATCTGGCTGAGCGGCATGGGCGGCGATAGCAGCCTGCCTTTCGCGCTTTTTGTGGTGTTGCTGCTGCCCTTTTTTCTGCTGGGGCTTGCCGCGGTGCATCGGCGTTCTGCCGGCCGCACCGCCCGGCCCTTCATGCTTGGCGTATTCTACGCCGGGCTTGTGATC
>JBIIIE010000401.1:0-2822 GCA_044235135.1 Roseomonas sp.
CCCCAATGTGGTCAATCAAATCCTGTTGAGGCTGGCTGATGTGACGGCGGCTGAGGCGCTGGCGCGGCAGATTGAAGCGCGCTTTGGCGACAGGTCCGAAAGCTGGGAAGAACAGAACCGCAATGTGCTGACGGTTTTCGTCATTCAAAACGCCATCATGTATAGCGTGACCGGCGCCATCCTATTGGTCGCGGCTTTTGGCATTTACAATATCATCTCGACCGTGGTGTTTGAGAAAACGCGTGATATCGCCATTCTGAAATCGCTGGGTTTCACCGAAGGCGATATCCAATGGCTGTTTCTGTTGCAGGGCATGATCGCGGGGCTACTGGGCGCGGTACTTGGCTGTGTGCTTGGGCAGATCATGATTGAAGGCCTGGCGCAAATCCGCTTCAATACCGAAACACCGGCGGGGAATGACCGGTTCTTGCTGGCGCGGGACTGGCGGGTCTTTGCGGTGGCTTCCTTCTTCGCGCTTCTGTCCGCAAGCATTGCCGCCGTGGTGCCGGCACGGCGCGCGGCGCGGCTTGATCCTGTGCAGACCATTCGCGGCGCGGCATGAACCAGCCACCCGCTTTGCTGGAAGCGCAGCACATCACGCGCCGCCTGCCGGAAGGGGTGACGCTGGTGGCGGATGCGTCGCTGAGGGTGGAGCGCGGCGAATTCATTGCGATCACCGGGCCTTCAGGGTCCGGCAAATCATCCTTGCTTTATCTGCTTGGCCTGCTGGATCGGCCAACCGAAGGGCGCGTGCTTTTGGAAGGGCGCGATACCGCCAGCCTGAGTGCTGCCGAACTTGCCAATCTGCGCCTCGCGCGTTTGGGCTTTGTGTTTCAATTTCATTTCCTGCTGCCGGAATTTTCCACCCTCGATAATGTGCTGATCCCGATTCGTCGGCTGGGGCGCTTAAAGGATACCGCAGCACGGGCGCAGGCGATGAAGTTGCTTGAAGCGCTTGGCATGGCGGAAGCGGCAGCGAAATTGCCGGAACAGCTTTCGGGCGGCATGCGCCAGCGCGCCGCCATTGCCCGCGCGCTTGCGAATGACCCCGCCATTATTCTGGCCGATGAACCCACCGGCAATCTGGATACGCGCAATGCCGCCGCAGTGTTCGATATATTCGCGCGCCTCGCTGCCGAAGAAGGCCGCGCCATATTGGTCGTGACGCATGATGCGGAACTCGCCAAACGCGCCAATCGGCGGGTGCATCTGGTGGATGGGCGGATTGTCAGCGATACGCGCGTCGCTGGATCAGAAAACCCGCCAGTATCTGCAAGCCCACCAGCGCCGCGCCAAAGCTGAAGATGTGACCGAAGGCGACGCGAAATGCCTCCATGGGCATCAGGCCACGCGCAACACTATCAGCTTCCAGCGCGGCAAAAACGGCGCTCAGCAATGAAGCCGCTGTCACCACGCCCAAGGTACGGGACACCTGTGCCAGGCTACCCGCAACACCGCGATCCTCGCGCGGCATGCGTTCCAGCAATAGATCTGTGACACTCACCTGAAACAATCCAAGCCCAACGCCTTGCAATGCCAGCGCCGCGACCAGGAACGGGATTGCGCCGCCCGCGCTGCCGATCATGCCAATCAGCCAAAGCCCCACAGCGATCATGACAGAACCAATCAGCGCGAGCCGTGCAGCGTTGATGCGCGCCAGCAAGGCACCCGCAAAGGGTGACGCTGTCATGGTCGCCAAATGGCCAATCGCCAATACCAAACCGCCCCAGCCGGCGGGCAGCGCCGCGCCATGCAGCAACAGATAGGGCATGAACAGCAGCACGGCGAAGCAGGCGAAATTCACCAGCGCCGTTGCGATACAGGCGAAAAGGAAATCCACATCGCGGAAATAGCGCAGCGCAATCACCGGCCTTGCAACGTGCGACGCATGGCGCCCATACCACCAGCCCAATACCAGAAACCCGAAAGCCAGTGCCAGCGCCAGCGGATTGCCCGCCGCGATATCCGGTGCGCGATTGATGCCCAGCAGCAGGCAGCACATCATGCCCGTGATCAGCACGGCCCCTGTCAGGTCAAAACTCTCGCGCTCTGCCGCGCGTGGTGGGGCGCGCAGGAAAACGCTCAAGGCCAGGGCAACAGCGGCGAGTGGCGCGCGAAACCAATAGACCGCCGCCCAACCAAAATGTTCCACCAGCACGCCACCAATCAGCGGCCCCAACCCGCCGCCTGCGGCAAAGCCAAAGGCGTAAAAGCCCAGAATACGCGGGCGCAAATCCTCGGTGAAATGGCTGGTGGCCAATGCAGGCCCGCAACCAATCACCAAGGCTGCGCCAATGCCCTGCATGATGCGCGCCGCCAAAAGCCAGGCGTAGTTTTCCGCAGTGGCGCAAAGGATGAAGGCCAGAATGCTCCAGGCCAGCCCCAGGCGAAACACGCGCAAATAGCCGAAAATATCGCCAAGCCGACCAATGCCCAGCATCAGGCTGCCATAGGTCAGCACATAGCAGATCACCACCCATTGAATGCCGGTGCGCCCAAGTTCGAAATGCGCTGTGATCGCCGGAAAGGCGATATTGACCGAGGTATCCAAGGGCACAATCAGCGTGCCGATCGCGATGATGATCAGAATCGCAGCGCCATGCGCCGTCATGCGGGAAAGCGGCAAATCAGCGCGCAAGGAACCAGATTTCCAAGGCGCCAAGCCCGGCCATGGCCGCAACACCCACAAGGATCGCCGCCGCCAGACTGCGCGCGTAATACTGCACCGCCACCACCGCCACCGCCGCCACCCAGCCCTTCCAGCCATAGGCTGCCAGAGCCGGCATGGCATAGGCCATGAAAATCGGCCCCGGCAGATGCTG
>JBIIIE010000402.1:0-2800 GCA_044235135.1 Roseomonas sp.
AATTGCTGCATCGCCGGCCTGATCTGCGTGTGGATATCATTCGCGGCAATGTGCAAACGCGCTTGGGGCGCGTGGCAGCCGGGGATTTCACCTGTTCCTTGCTGGCGCTGGCTGGCTTGAAGCGGCTTGGCATGGCGGATCGCGCGCAAGTGGTGCTGGAAGCCGATGCCATGCTGCCCGCCGCCTGCCAGGGGATTGTCGGCATCACAGCGCGCGCGGATGATGCGGCCACGCTGGCGCTCCTCACGCGCATTGAACACGCGCCAAGCCGGCTGGTGGCGGATGCCGAACGCGCCTTGCTTGGCGCGCTGGATGGTTCCTGCCGCACACCAATAGGCGCCCATGCCACGCTGCTGCCTAATGGGCGGCTTCGCCTGCATGGGCTGGTGGCGCGCGCCGATGGCAGTTTCCTGAAGCGCAATATGGGTGAGGCCGCGGCGCAGGATGGCCCGCAGCTTGGGCGCGACCTTGCTGCCGCTTTGAAACGCGAAAGCCCAGCCGATATCTTTGGGTAAAGCGGGCGGGGCTTTCAGCCCACCCCAGCCATGGCCCCCATGCGGCGCGGCGCAGCGATGTCACCATCCCGCCGGCGCAATTCTTCCGCCATCACGCGATGCATCATGGCAATGGCCGTATCATCCAGGCTGGCCACCCATAGCCTTGCGAAGCTCGGGTCAAAGCTTGGGTCCAGCACCCGGCGCGGCAGGGAAAGCTCTGCCGCACGCGCCTGGATTTCCGCCGCCGCCCCTGGGCTATCCAGCGCAATGGCGCGCAGCCGGCGCGGGTCCGAGGCGATATTGGCGACAAAAGCATCAAGCGCGGCGATGGCACGGTCCAGCGCTACTGCATCCCTTTCAGCCTCGGCGGCATCCAGCTTGGCTTTCAGTGCCTCATAGGCGATGCGATGCGAATTGCCATTCATGGCGGCCCCTCCAGAGCATACCGGAAGGCTGCGCCTTTTGGCGCGCATGTGTCAATTAAAATTGACATCCATAAGCCGGTGATCAATCCCGCCAGCGGCGCCACACATCCCAGGCATGGGCGAAAAACGCGGCAGTGAGCGCGAGGGACACAAAACCCCACCAGGCGCCGGTTAGTGCCGCGCGCAAGGCCAGCGCAAAAAACACCCCCGGCAGCACCAGGGCAATCACCGATTGCGGCCGCAGCCCGCGCCCTGTCAGTCGCCAAAAACCCAGCAGGGCCAAAGCCTCCACAAGCAGCACGGCCACCATCAGATCGGCGACCTGGCCGGAGGCGAAAAAGGCAGCGAAATCCGGCATGGCGCGCTTGGCTAATCTTCGGCCGGCACAGCGAAGCCTTCCGGCGCAAGGCCGGCGGCATGGCGTTGCCACATCAAGCGATAGGCGCTTTCCAAATGGCGCGTGAAGCGCGGCGTATTGAACAAGGGCGCGGTTGGGATAGCTGCCGCAAGCTTCGCCTTCAGCGCCGCAGCGCGGGCAGGGTCGCGGCTAAGTGCGATGGCCAGCGCTTCATATTCCGTCGTGTCGTGTGTGATGAGTTCGGGCATGCCAAGGGCGTTCAGCAAGCTGGCCGCAACGCGCCCGGCGAAGGCTTGGCCCATCTGCGTCAGCACCGGCAGCCCGGCCCAAAGCGCATCACTCGCCGTGGTATGGGCGTTATAGGGCAAAGTATCGAGGAACAGATCGGCAAGCCGATGCCGCGCGAGATGCTGTGCCGATGGCAACTGGGGCGCAAAAACCAAACGTGCCGGATCAATCCCCTGCCCGGTCGCAACCGCGCGGAGCCGATCCATGGCTTCGGCCTCATTCGCTAGCAGCCACAGCACAGAATCCGGAACGGCGTTCAGAATGCGCATCCAGGAAGCAAAGCCTTCCGGTGTGATCTTATAGGCATTGTTGAAGCAGCAATAGACAAAGCCATCCGCCGGCAGCCCGGCTTCGGCGCGCGATGGTGTCTCGGGCGCGATCGCCCGGCGGTCATCATTGGCCTGATAACTATCCGGCAGATGGATGATCTTCTCGTCATAGAAGCGCTGCTGATCCATGGGCAACGCGGTCGCATCCGCGATGATGTAATCCAGGAAATCCGCACCCACTGTGCCGGGATAGCCAAGATAGCTGATTTGCACCGGCGCCAGCCGCGCGGCGAAGGGCGCAAGCCGCGCATCCTGCGTATGGCCGTTGAGATCAACGGCGATATCAATCCCGGCTTGCCGCGCCATGGCTGTTATCGCGCCATCAGACATACGCGCGCAGTCGTGGAAATGATCAACCGTGGCGCGGATGCGTGCCCGCATCGTATCCTCTGTGTCCGGCCCGTAGGAAAAAGCATGGATTTCGAAGGCGTCGCGGTCATGGCATTCGAATGCGCCGACAAGCAATTGCATCACGGCATGATTGCGAAAATCAGCGGAGAAATAGCCAATGCGCAGCTTCTCGCGCGGCGTGGCGGGCGGGGGCTGCACAGCAGGTGCAAGCGGCAGGGTTTCACGCGTATAGGCGCGCGCTGCGATCTGGTGCAGTTCCGGATCATCACAAATGCCGAGCAGTGCAAAGGGATTGGCCACGTTTTGCCGCACGCGGACGCGATCCAGCAGAAATTGCCGCTGCTCCAGAAGCCCGTCCCAGAGCCAGCGACGCTGCTTGGTATAGACCAGCGATGAAAGCGCCTCAGTAACACTGGGATCAAGTGCTACCGCCCTTTCAAACCACGCCACGGCTTCCGATTGCCGGTTAAGTGCAATCAGTGAATTTCCTCCATAATTCAGCGCTTCCGCCGAATTGGGGTCAAGCGCCAGCACGCGTTCATAACAGGCAAG
>JBIIIE010000077.1:0-9939 GCA_044235135.1 Roseomonas sp.
CCGCAAGGCACAGCGTGCCCGCTTCGGGCTTCAGCGTTGCACCAATCAGCGCGGCCAGCGCCTGCGCATCCCCTGCTGCCGCGCGCACCTCTGCAAAACCGCGCGCGCGGGCCTCAGCGGCGGTGGCCTCACCCACCGCAATCACGGGCAGCGCCGCAAGTGGCAAGGCGCGGGCCGCGGCGCGGCTGGTGATGATGATGGCCTGACAATTTCCCGGCGGTTTGAACGGCAGGGCAGTCAGCGCAAGCGCGGGCGCCAGCACCGCTTCCCAGCCGAGTGCGGCAACAGCACGCGCGGACTCCGCCGCGCCTGGTTCCGGGCGGGTGATCAGAATGGCGCGAGATGCGCGGGCGGCCTGGCGCGGCATGGGGTAAGGCTAGACTTGATCGGGCGCGCTTGGCGAGGATGGCTTGCGCTATTCATCCCGCTGTGGCCGCGCCATCAGCCGCGCCACCGCTTCCTGCACCGTCACTCTGCCGCGCACCAGATCCGCCACCGCCGCGCAAATCGGCAGGTCAACGCCAAGCTGCGCCGCACGCGCGACCAAGGCGGGTGCGGTTGCCACCCCTTCCGTCACTCCCTGCCGCGCGGCGAGAATATCGGTAAGGCTCTCCCCGCGCCCAAGCGCCATGCCGAGCGACGTATTGCGGCTGCCCGCCCCCGTTGCCGTCAGCAGCAAATCGCCAAGCCCCGAAAGCCCCGCCACCGTATCGGCGCGCCCACCTAATGCGCTGGCCAGGCGCGCAATTTCCGCAAGCCCGCGCGTGATCAACGCGGCGCGCGCATTCTCCCCAAGCCCCGCGCCCATCACCGCGCCGGCGGCAATCGCAATCACATTCTTCGCCGCACCGCCGATCTCGGCGCCCACCGGATCATCGCCGCCATAAAGCCGGAACCCCGCCGACCCAAGCCGCGCCACGCCAAGCGCGCGCAAGCCTGAATCATGGCTGGCGACCACCGCGGCGGCGGGCAGGCCGCGGGCGATTTCATGGGCGAAATTGGGGCCGCTCAACACGCCAGCGATGGCATCGGGGTGGGTTGCGCTCAGGATTTCAAGCGGCAGCATCAGGCTTGCTGCCTCCACCCCCTTGGCGCAGATCAGCACGGGGGCGGGCAGGGCGCGCAGGCTGTGCAGCACGGGGCGCAGCGCCTGCGCCGGCACCACCAGCAGGATCAGTGCCGCAGCATCCAGCGCCTGCCCTGCATCGGCGGTGACGCTGATGCCATCAGGCAGGGTGACGCCCGGCAGCAAGCGTTCATTTGCGCGGCTTTGCTGGATCAAGGCGGCGCGCGCCGGATCGCGTGCCCAAAGCATCACGCTTTGCCCCGCACGATGCGCCTGAATGGCAAGCGCCGTGCCCCATGCGCCAGCACCGATAATAGCGATGTGATTCTTCATGGCGCGAGCCAGGTCACGGCACTGCCCGCGCCCGCCTCATCAGCGCCAAGGCCGGCGAGCAAGGCGGGCAGAATCTCGGCGGCGTCTTCGGCAAAGCCTTGCGGGGGATTGGCAATCACCAACCCGCTGCCATTCAGCCTTTGCGGATCGGTCGGCTCGCGCAACCACAATTCAGCCGCCAGCAGCGGCGCCACACCCGCTTCCAGCAGCGCGTGATGAAAGCCACGCACCGGCGCGCGATGCTTGATGGGATACCAGGCCGCGATGATGGCGGCGCGGAAGCGATGGCGCAGCATGGCCATGGCTTCCGTGATGCGTGCGTAATCGCCTTCCTGTTCGAAGGGCGGGTCAATCAGCACCAGGCCGCGCTTTTCGGTAAAGGGCGTCAGGGCGCGCAAGGCTTCCCAGGCATCGCGCCTATGCACGGCAACCTGCGAATCGCGCTTGAAATGCGCCTTCAGCTTCGCGTGATCCTCCGGGTGCAATTCCACCGCCATCAGCCGATCCTGTGGGCGGAGCGCGGCGCGGATCAGCGCTGGGGAGCCTGGATAGAAGGCCGGAAAACCTGCGTGGTTCAATGCTTCAAGGAAGGGCGCCAGCGCTGGGTTGGTGCTTTCCGCAAGCCGCAAGGCGCCGCGCGCCGCTTCCCCCGTGCGTTCCGCTTCCGATGCGGCAAGGTCATAAACCCCGCAACCGGCATGGGTATCCAGCACCGCGAAGGGCGTTGCCTTGCGCTTCAGCGCCGCCAGGAGCGACAGCAGCAAGGCGTGCTTCAGGCAATCCGCATGATTGCCGGCATGAAAGGCGTGGCGGTAATTCATTTGAGGCGTTTGATGGGGCAGGGTGCTCCCGGGTGCAATGGGGCTTTGCGGCGGCAAACGGATCAATGCCCGGAGTGTGCGCCTTCCGGGGGCGAACGAGGCTTGGGACGCGCATCGCCAGTGCTGGAATGCAGGGGTTTGACGGCCAACTCATGCCCTGAGCCAAACGAAGCCCCTGGGAAGCGGCTAGGGGGCGTGGTGCAAAAATACCACAGTTGGTTGCCGATGAGACACGCAAGGGGCTGGTCCCGCTATTCCAGTCTCGCATTGGGGTTGAGGCATGCTAAGAAATCTTAGGTTTTCGGGCGAGACTCGGTGATCGAAGTCTGGTCCTTGGAACAGAGATGAGGAAAGACAATGACCTTTAAAAAGACCCTTCTGGCCGCTGCGGCGGTGGTAGCGTTGCCGGTGCTGGCGCAGGCCCAGCCAGTGACCGGGCTTTACCTTGGCGCGGGTATTGGTGGGAACTACCTGGACAAGACCGACATCACGGGTTCTTCGGCTGCTGATAAGGCCAACCTCGCGACTGCGTTCGGCTCAAACAATCTATCTGGCGAGTTTTCATGGGGTTATGTCGGGGTGCTCAGCCTTGGCTGGGGCTTTGGCAACGGTCTGCGCGCTGAAATCGAAGGTAGCTACCGGTCCAATGACCTGTCCGACCTGACAGCCGGCAATGCTGTTCAGCGCGGCTCGACCGGCACCGCCTTTAGCTACGGCGCGATGGCAAACCTGCTGTATGACATCAACCTGGGCGGCGCCCTTGGCGGGATTACGCCGTATGTTGGTGCCGGCGCCGGTTATGTCTGGCATGAGTATGATGACGTGGGCACGAATGTCGGCGGCACAAAGAACGTGCTCACCGGCGACAGTGGTAATTGGGGTGGTCAGGCCATCGCTGGTCTGTCGCTGCCGGTCTCTGCCGTGCCGGGTTTGGCCGTCACCGCGGAATACCGTTTCATGATGACCGCTGGTCACGAGATTGAGCAGGTCTCTGCTGGTACGCGCACCAAGGTTGACGTGGACAACGTGAACCACTCCCTGCTCGTCGGCCTGCGTTACGCCTTCAACGCCGCGCCGGCGGTTGCCGCCGCTGCGCCGGTGGCTGCGGCCCGCACCTTCCTGGTCTTCTTTGACTGGAGCAAGGCGGACCTGACCGATCGCGCGCGTCAGATCATTGGCGAAGCGGCTTCTGCCCGCGGCGCTGGTGTGACCCGCATTGAAGTGAACGGCTTCACGGACCGTTCTGGCCCGGCCGATTACAACATGCGCCTGTCGCAGCGTCGCGCTGAAGCGGTGGCCGCTGAACTCGTGCGCCGTGGCGTGCCGCGCAATGAAATCGTCACGCGCGGCTTCGGCGAAGAAAACAACCTGGTGCCGACCGCCGATGGCGTGCGTGAACCGCAGAACCGCCGCGTGGAAATCATCCTGAAGTAACTCGGTGGAGTTGCTTTGTGGTAACGGACGGGGCGCTTCATGGCGCCCCGTGCCTTTTTGCGCTTTGCTTGACCTTCAAGAAAGGTTAAACAAGGCGCTCTTGGGTGGCGGGGTGTAAACGCCTTTCGCTGCTGACTCTCTATTGAGGATAGGAAATCGCTATGAACTTCAAAAAGTCCCTTCTGGCCGCTGCGGCGGTAGTAGCCCTGCCGGTGCTGGCACAGGCCCAGCCCGTGAGTGGTTTTTATATCGGCGCTGGCGTGGGCGCCAATATGTTGCAGGACACCACCCTTAATGGTTCGGTGAATAATGCCGCTGGCACCAAGATCGAGAATGAATTTGAAATTGGCTATGTTGGCGTGCTGAGCCTTGGCTGGGGCTTTGGCAATGGTCTTCGCGCGGAAATCGAAGGCAATTATCGCTCGAACGACGTTAGCGACACCAAGGTGGGCGGCGCCTCCGTTCAGGGTTCGGCGAGCGGCACTGGCACCGCGGTCAGCTACGGTGCGATGGCCAATATTCTTTATGATTTCAACCTTGGTTCCGCGCTTGGTGGCCTCACGCCTTATATCGGCGCAGGCGCTGGCTATATCTGGCATGATTACCAGGATGTTGGCGCGCGTCGCGTGACCGGTGAACAGGCGGTCTATAATGGCGACACGGGCGCCTTCGGCTATCAGGCCATTCTTGGCGCGGCACTCCCGATTGCCAGCGTTCCTGGCCTGGCGGTCACAGCCGAGTATCGCTTCATGGGCACGCTTGGTCATGATATCAATGGTACCGGCAACATTACCACTGGTTCTGGTGTGTCTCAGACCCGCCTGAATTCTGAAGTGGACAACTTCAACCACTCCCTGCTGATCGGCCTGCGTTACGCCTTCAACGCCGCCCCGGTTGTTGCTGCTGCTGCTGCCCCGGTGGCTGCGGCCCGCACCTTCCTGGTCTTCTTTGACTGGAGCAAGGCTGACCTGACCGATCGCGCGCGTCAGATCATTGGCGAAGCGGCTTCTGCCCGCGGCGCTGGTGTGACCCGCATTGAAGTGAACGGCTTCACGGACCGTTCGGGTTCTGACCGTTTCAACCAGGGCTTGTCTGAGCGTCGTGCGAATGCCGTTGCCGCTGAGCTGGTGCGCCGTGGCGTGCCGCGTAACGAAATCGTCACGCGCGGCTTCGGTGAGGCGAACAATCTGGTGCCGACCGCCGATGGCGTGCGTGAACCGCAGAACCGCCGCGTGGAAATCATCCTGAAGTAATTCAGGAAGATCCCATTCGGGAAAAGATCAGGGGCGCCGCAAGGCGCCCCTTTTTTGTTGAGCAATACGCTGAAAATTCAGCCGGAAAGCTTGATCCCGGTCAGTTCAACCAGCGCCCGCCAACGCGCCAATTCCGCCTTTTGGAATTCCGCGAAAGGCGCCGATGCCATGGGCGCGGCGACGAAACCCTGGCCTTGCAGCCTTTCACGCATCGCGGGCTCGGCCAAAATGCGCAGCAGCGCATCGGAAAGCCGTGTCACGATCTCGGGCGCGGTGCGCGCCGGGGCCCAAAGCCCGAACCAGGCATCCACGGCCAGATCAGAGGCATTGAGTTCAGCAAAGGTCGGCACATCCGGCGCTTCGGTCAGCCGTGCCGGGGCGCCAATGCCAAGGGCGCGCAGCCGGCCTTCCCGCACCAGGGAAACCACTTGCGGCCAGGTGGAGACAAAGAAATCCACCGTGCCGGCAATGGTATCCGTGGTGGCTGGCGCGCCACCGCGATAGGGCACATGGGTCGCATCCAGCCTTTCCCGCCTGGCGAAGGTCTCGGCAATTACATGGCTCGCGGAACCAGCACCGGAAGACGCGTAGGTGACCTTGCCGCCATTGCGGCCCTTGGCGGCCAATTCAGCCAGTGTCTTGGCACCGCTGATGGGCACCACAAGCGCATGATGCACCGTGGCAAGCCTGGCGACGGGCGCGAAATCGGCAATCGGGTCAAAGGGCAGCGAAGGCAGCATGGCCGCATTCGCCGCATGGGTCTGATTATTGCCAAGCGCCAGCGTATAGCCATCCGCCGCTGCCTGAGCCACCGCATGGGTTCCAACCACCGCCGCGCCGCCGGGCCTGTTTTCCACCACAAAGGCGCTGCCGGGGATGGCTTCCTGAAGCGCGGCAGCAAGGGTGCGCGCCAGCACATCGGTGGACCCTCCCGGTGGGTAGGCCAGCACAATGCGCACAGGCCGCGATGGCCAGGCCTGCGCTTGGGCCAGGGCCGGCATCGCCAGCAACGGTGCCGCAAGCAGGGCGCGTCTTTGGATCATTTTGGTTTTCCCTTTGTGTGGTGCTGCCGCTTCAGCCTTCGCGCTGCGCCCGCGCCCGCTTCGCCGCCGGGCGTTCCAGGCAGCGCGCAAGCCAAGCCTTCGTCTTCGGAAAGGCAGAGAAATCATAGCCATTCATGAAGGCGCCATAGAGCACAGAAGCAAGGTTAAGATCCGCGATGGTGAAGCCATTGCCCACCAGATAATCCCGTGAAGCGAGTTCCGATTCCAATACTGCAAGCCGCTGATCTGTCGCTTCCTTGCCAAGCGCTGCCTCGGCCGCAATGCGATCGGCGGGCGGGCGGAGGAAGGCATTATAGGCCCAGCGCATCACATGGGGTTCGGCTTCCGTCGCGGCCCAAAGGGTCCATTGCAGCACGCGCGAAGCATCATTGCCCGAAGGCATCAAGGGCGCACCCACCTTGCCCGCGATATGCAGGTTGATGGCGAGGCTTTCAAACAACACCAGATCGCCATCTTCCAAGGCGGGAATCTTGTTGTTCGGGTTGATCGCCAAAGGGCGTTCCAGCTTGAAGCCCGGCACAAAGCCAAGCGGAACAACCTCATAGGCAAGGCCGGCTTCCTCGGCGGCCCAGATGCAGCGAAAGGCGCGGGACCGCGCAATGCCATGGATTTTGAGCATAAGGTTTTTCCTGTCCTGATCTGATGTTTTCACATGCCGCCGATGTAATTCGGCCCGCCGCTGCCTTCCGGCGTGCACCAATCAATATTCTGCGTCGGGTCCTTGATGTCGCAGGTTTTGCAATGCACGCAATTCTGCGCATTGATCACCAGACGCGGCTGGCCTTCTTCCACGCCCACGGCCTCGTAAACCCCAGCCGGGCAATAGCGGCTTTCGGGGCTCGCGAATGTTTCCCAATTCACGCCCTGCCAGCGCGCAGGATCACGCAGCTTCAAATGCGCGGGCTGGTCTTCTTCGTGATTGGTATTCGCCAGAAACACGGAAGACAGCCGATCGAAGGAATAAACGCCATCCGGCTTGGGATAGGTGATTTTCGGCGCCTCAGACCCCTTTTTCAGCACGGCGTGATCTTCGTGATGCGAAAGCGTCCAGGGTGATTTGCCGCGCGTGATATAGGTTTCAATCGCGGCATTGATCATGCCGCCCCAGAAGCCGAATTTCGCAAAGCCGGGGCGGATATTCCGCACCGCCTGCAATTCGGGCCAAATCCAGGAATGGCGCAGCATTTCCGGATAGGCGTTAAGCACCGGTGCGCGATTTTCCGTGGCACAAGCGGCGGCGAGCGCTTCCGCCGCCACCATGCCGGATTTCATCGCCGTATGCGTGCCCTTGATTTTCGGCACATTCAGAAAGCCCGCCGAATCGCCAATGATCGCACCACCCGGAAACACCAGCTTCGGGATTGCCTGATAGCCGCCTTCATTCAGCGCACGCGCGCCATAGGCAATGCGCTTGCCGCCTTCCAGCATGGCACGCACCGCCGGGTGCTGCTTGAAGCGCTGGAATTCCTCGAAAGGGGAAAGCCAGGGATTTTGGTAGTCAAGTCCAACAACAAAACCGATGCTGACCAGATTATCGCCGAGCATATAAAGCCACGACCCGCCATAGGTATCAGTCTTCAGCGGCCAACCGACGCTATGCCAGATCAGGCCAGGCTGATGTTTCTCTTTCGGGATTTCCCATAATTCCTTGATGCCGAGCCCAAAGGTTTGTGGCGCGACGCCATCACGCAGATTAAAGGTCTCAAACAGCTTTTTCGTGAGCGACCCACGGCAGCCTTCGGCAAACAGCGTGTAGCTTGCGCGCAGTTCCATGCCCGGCTGGTAATTCGGCCCCTTTTCGCCATCCTTCGTGATGCCCATCACGCCGGCCACCACGCCGCGCACCTGGCCATCTTCGATGATCGTTTCGGATGCTGCGAAGCCGGGATAAATCTCAACGCCCAAAGCCTCAGCCTTGGCGCCCAGCCAACGGCAGACATTGCCGAGTGAGACAATGTAATTGCCGTGATTATTCATGGCCGGCGGGGTCGGCAGCTTGAAGGCCTTGGTTTCCGTCAGGAACATGAAACGGTCATCACCAGCGGGGGTCGCCAATGCAGGCGGATCATCGCGCCAATCGGGAATCAGCTCATCCAGGGCGCGCGGTTCCATGACGGCGCCCGAGAGGATATGCGCGCCGATCTCGCTGCCCTTCTCGATCAGGCAGACGCCAAGATCGGGCGCGAGTTGTTTCAGGCGGATCGCTGCGGCCAGGCCTGAAGGCCCACCGCCCACGATCAGCACATCAAATTCCATCGCTTCCCGTTCTTCGGACATACGGCTTTGCCTTTCCTCGTGGCTATCCGCGTCATGTAGCGAAGCTCCGGCTTGCGCGGAACCCCGTGCCGGGCCGATATGTGGGGCATGGCGCAAGACATTTCCGCGCTCGCCGCCGCCCTCGCCTTGCAATGCGATTGGGGGGCGGATGAGGCGCTGCTGGAAAGCCCCGCGGATCGGTTAACGGTGCGGGAGGCGCCGTCGCGCCCGGAACCTCGCTCTGCGCCGGAAGCCCCCCCGCGCCCCGCGCGCCCAGCCCCCCCGGTCGCCCTGGCCCCCACACCCCCTGCCCATACGCGGGCCGAAGCCCTGGCCGCAGCCGCGCCTGATCTGGCAGCGCTGAAGGCAGCCATTGCCGGTTTTGATGCCTCACCGCTCAAGGAAACCGCGACCAATCTGGTCTTTGGCGAAGGAATCGCCGATTCCGGCCTTATGCTGATTGGCGAGGCACCAGGGGCGGATGAAGACCGCGCCGGGCGGCCCTTTGTCGGTGCCTCGGGCCAATTGCTGGATCGGATGTTTGCGTCTGTCGGCCTCTCGCGGGAGAGCAATTTCTACATCACCAATATCCTGCCCTGGAGGCCACCGGGGAATCGCACCCCGACCGATGCGGAAGTGGCGCTTTTCCTGCCCTTCCTCCGCCGTCAGGTGGCGCTGATCCGCCCGAAGCGGCTGGTGCTGGTGGGCGGTGTCGCGGCCAAGGGGTTGATTGGCGGGAAGGAAGGCATCACTCGGCTGCGTGGCCGCTGGCATGAGGTGGAGATCGCGGGGCTTGGCCGCATCCCCGCTTTGCCCACACTCCATCCCGCCTATTTGCTGCGCAGCCCTGCTTCCAAGCGGGAAGCCTGGGCGGATTTGCTGCTGCTGCGGCGCACGCTGGATCAGGCATCGGCATAGCCTTCCATGGCGGAATTCCTCGCCAATTGCCTGCATGGGCTGGAAGCGCTTGGCCCGGGAGGGCTTCGGGCGGTGATGGGCGCGCTGTTTCTGGCCGGCTTGGCGGGTGGGGCGACCCATTGCGCTGCCATGTGTGGGCCCTTTGTGCTGGCCCAAGCCGCCGCCATGGCGAATCGCACGGCCATTGGGGGCAGGTTGCAACGGCTCTCTGGTGCGGCCTTGGCGCCGTATCATCTGGGCCGCGCGCTTGGCTATGGGGTGCTTGGCGCGCTGGCCGGCGGGGTGGTGGGCGCGGTCAGCCTGGGCACTGGGTGGCGGGTGGTGCTGGCGGGGATGCTGGCGCTGGCTTCCCTGCTGATGTTCGCGCAGGCTTCAACGCGCATCGCGGCGCTATTGCCGCGCCTGACGACGCCACGCTTGCCCTCGGTCTTGGAGGCGCGGCTTGGCGCGTTGCTGGCGGCACCCAATGGGCTGCGCGGTGTGGCGCTGGGCCTGCTGCTCTCGGCGCTGCCCTGTGGCTTGCTGTATGGCGCCCTGGCCGGTGCGGCGGCGACCGGCAGCGCCCTTGGGGGTGCCTTGGCGATGCTGAGCTTCGTGGCCGGCACCATCCCCGCCTTGATCGGCGTTGCGCTGCTCGGGCGGTTTTTCGGCAAAAGCCATGGCAGCGGCATGGCCTGGGCGCGGGCGGCGCTGTTCACGCTGAATGGGGTGGTGCTGGCGGTGATGGCGGTGCGGATGCTGGGGTGATCAGCGCCGCCGCGCCCTTCGTGCTGGTGGCGCTGAGGTATTTTGGA